>NZ_JBEGDG010000069.1:0-544 GCF_040183165.1 Lysinibacillus zambalensis | reverse complement strand
ACCTCCTTTCTAAGGATATTTTCGGAATACAAACCTAGGGTTTGTAAGATTACGTTTTGCGTTCAGTTTTGAAGGTTCATTCTTCTGAATGAAACACTTCAAAACTTGTTCTTTGAAAACTGGATAAAACGACATTGAAATTGTAACAAACACATTTATTTTTTAAGTTTTTTTATAGGCTTAATAACGAATAAGGTTTCAAGACACGAGTAGTTCTAGGAAGCAATCGAGAGAAGGAAGGAGCGTACCTTTGTACGTGACTGACTGAACGAGTGCAGCTGACGACGAAATACGATGTGTATTGAAAGCTATAGGTTAAGTTATTAAGGGCGCACGGCGAATGCCTTGGCACTAGGAGCCGATGAAGGACGGCACTAACACCGATATGCTTCGGGGAGCTGTAAGTGAGCTTTGATCCGGAGATTTCCGAATGGGGGAACCCACTACGTTTAATCGCGTAGTATCTTGACGTGAATACATAGCGTCTTGAAGGCAGACCCAGGGAACTGAAACATCTAAGTACCTGGAGGAAGAGAAAGAAAAA
>NZ_JBEGDG010000068.1:0-560 GCF_040183165.1 Lysinibacillus zambalensis | reverse complement strand
AAAATGGTGCCGAGGGCCGGAATCGAACCGGCACGGTAGTCACCTACCGCAGGATTTTAAGTCCTGTGCGTCTGCCAGTTCCGCCACCCCGGCACATTTGGAGCGGAAGACGAGGTTCGAACTCGCGACCCCCACCTTGGCAAGGTGGTGTTCTACCACTGAACTACTTCCGCATGTGCATAAGATTTATTTATCCTGGCAATTATTAAATTTAAAATATGGTGCGGGTGAAGGGAGTCGAACCCCCACGCCTTGCGGCGCTAGATCCTAAGTCTAGTGCGTCTGCCAATTCCGCCACACCCGCATATTTTGTTGGCAATTTAAATGGTGAGCCATGAAGGACTCGAACCTTCGACCCTCTGATTAAAAGTCAGATGCTCTACCAACTGAGCTAATGGCTCAAACTATGGTGCCGGCGATAGGAGTCGAACCCACGACCTACTGATTACAAGTCAGTTGCTCTACCAACTGAGCTACACCGGCAAATGGTGGAGGATGACGGGCTCGAACCGCCGACCCCCTGCTTGTAAGGCAGGTGCTCTCCCAGCTGAGCTAATCCT
>NZ_JBEGDG010000067.1:0-563 GCF_040183165.1 Lysinibacillus zambalensis | reverse complement strand
CCAAGGCGGACTTGTTGAACTTGCAGTACTTTTACTGTAAGATCCAGAACAATTTTTTCACGCAATGTGCTAAAAGTACCTTCTGGTGATGCCATAACTGGTGAAAAATCAAGTTCAAAGAAGTTTGCAGCGACTAACTCGCCAAATGGTTGTTCATTATATTTCACAAGATTTTGGAAGAAAGCCTTATCCAACCGAGCATCCAATTGAGTTCTTTCATTCAGGAAGTTTGCTTCGGCAAACTCAGAAATTCCTAAGATTGGAGTAGGGCCTCCAGTTGTTTGTGGGAAAAACAGTTCTGTAAAACCAGAAAATGGAACATCAGCAATTCTATCTTGTAGCGCTCCATTACATGCTGCTGAAGCATATTCAATATTTTTACGAATATGTCCTGCTACAAATAATTTAGCTCTTGTTACTCTAAAAAAGTCAGTGTTATCAATACGTGCAAATCTAACAGGCACTAATTTAACTTGATTTAGGAATACATTTTTTTTCACTCTTTTGATTTCAGTTGCAGCAGGATTCAGCGTAATATCTGATTCCACAACTATTTGAAGTGT
>NZ_JBEGDG010000066.1:0-574 GCF_040183165.1 Lysinibacillus zambalensis | reverse complement strand
TTGACTTCCAACCATCGATAAATCCGCAGCAAATTCATGATTTTACTACACTGCGTTTTATTGAAAGTAGTGAAAATATTGTATTTTTAGGTCCAAGTGGCGTTGGCAAAACGCATTTAGCCTCGGCAATCGGCATCCCAGCTGCAAAAAAACGTACAAGCACGTACTTTGTGAAATGCCACGATTTGATTCAAAACTTAAAAAAGGCTCGCCTAGAAAATCGTTTAGAGAGCCGTTTGAAGCATTACACAAAATATAAGTTACTTATTATTGATGAGATTGGTTATTTACCGATTGATCCGGAGGATGCAAAACTATTCTTCCAGTTAATCGATATGCGTTATGAAAAACGTAGCACTATTTTTACGACAAACGTTAACTTCAAGTCCTGGGACGAAGTGTTCCAGAAGCCCAAATTAGCTAATGCGATTTTAGATCGTATTTTACATCACGCAACAGTTGTCACAATTGTTGGCAATTCATATCGTTTGAAGAACCACCTAGCTCCAGAAGGTGAGTAATTTTATACACAATTAAGTGAGCGTTTTTGTACATAGATTAGTTGACATTTGTA
>NZ_JBEGDG010000065.1:0-608 GCF_040183165.1 Lysinibacillus zambalensis | reverse complement strand
TCATCGTATAGCTGGTTTGACTTTTCAATTAGTCCGTTATGATATTTCTCAATCGACTTTTTCCACACGAATGTAAACTTGTTCGCATTCGCTTCAATCTTTGTTCCATCAATAAAAATAGCTTCCTGGTCAATTAATTCCCCTTGTACCAGCTGGCAGCGGAATTGAACGAAGCATTGACGAATTAACTCTTTTACGTCTGGTTGGACACGGAATCGGTTGATTGTGCGGTAGGTTGGTTCATGCCCTTGAGCTAGCCACATCATCCGAATACTGTCTTTTAAAAGCGCTTCAATTTTACGACCAGAAAAGACAGATTGCGTGTAGGCGCATAAGATAATTTTAAGCATCATGCGTGGATGGTAGGCAGGACAGCCCTCATTTCGAAGGAATGGTTCAAACGCTTCAGGCGGGATACTTTCGACTAAATGATGGACATGGAAGGCAATATCATTCTTTTGTAATTTTACTTCTAAATCTAAAGGCAAAACTAATTGATTCATGTTATAATCTTTAAACATAAGGATCCTTCTTTCTGTATAATTTGGTTGTGGTGACTTAATTTTATCAGAAGTGGTCCTTATTTTTTATGAAAAAATTTAAAGCCG
>NZ_JBEGDG010000064.1:0-644 GCF_040183165.1 Lysinibacillus zambalensis | reverse complement strand
ATAAAAAATAAGGACCACTTCTGATAAAATTAAGTCACCACAACAAAATTACAGAAAGAAGGATCCTTATGTTTAAAGATTATAACATGAATCAATTAATTTTGCCTTTAGATTTAGAAGTAAAGTTACAAAAGAATGATATTGCCTTCCATGTCCACCATTTAGTCGAAAGTATCCCGCCTGAAACGTTTGAACCATTCCTTCGAAATGAGGGCTGTCCTGCCTATCATCCACGCATGATGCTTAAAATTATCTTATGTGCCTACACGCAATCTGTCTTTTCTGGTCGTAAAATTGAAGCGCTTTTAAAAGACAGTATTCGGATGATGTGGCTTGCACAAGGATATGAACCAACCTATCGCACAATTAACCGTTTTCGTATCCAACCGGAAGTAAAAGAATTAATTCGCCAATGTTTTGTCCAATTCCGTTGTCAGCTTGTGCAAGAAAATATCATTGATCAAGAAGCAATTTTTATTGATGGAACGAAGATTGAGGCGAATGCGAATAAATTTACGTTCGTTTGGAAGAAATCCATTGAAAAATTTCATGGTAGCTTGATAGAGAAATCGAACCAACTATACAACGAGCTGCTTGAAAAAGAGATACTACCTGAAATTGAACGAGAAAGCGAAGATGAATTA
>NZ_JBEGDG010000063.1:0-733 GCF_040183165.1 Lysinibacillus zambalensis | reverse complement strand
GAGGGCACTGAAAAACTTGCGTTTTTTATAAAAAAATTCGTTTTAGAGAAAGATAGGGCGCTTCTTGTTCAATTTTGAACAGGAAACGCCCTAATTTTTTCACCTATTTATTACCCTTTTCCATTCAGAAGCTTTAAGATTCTTTTTAGATTGACAGCGAATATCGTCGTTGCTCCCTGAATTTGCATGCCAAATGAACCCGCAGCCGATGCTTGATCGTACCCGTGTTTATTTTTTAACTCACTATTTTTTGCTTCGATTTTATAACGTTCTCGAGCTAAGCGTTTAAATTCTTCTGTTTCTTGAAAAGCTTGTTGGTCTAAATGTTCTTCTGATTTAATGGCAACAGAATAGGTCTTAGTTTTTGCACCTTCTTTAAAACATCCTTCTCGGAGTGGACAGACCTTACATTTTTCAATGTCAAAAAAATAAACCATTCTTGCACTTGCTCCTGGGTGTGAATCTGGTTTTTTACTTTTTCTATTTGCTAAATGTCCTGCTGGACATACAAATAAACCTGCATCTTTATTAAAGTCAAATCCTTTTCCGTTTCCTCGCCCATTTTGAGTAATCATTGGATTTAACTTAGAAATCAGTTGAATGCTTTGTTCTTTTGTATAAAGTAAATTGTTTTTCCCTGAATAAGCCGTGTCAGCGATGACTGTTTCAACTTCCATTCCTGTTACTTTACTTTTTTCAATCAGTTCTTGTAGATAATGTCCATCTGATTTTT
>NZ_JBEGDG010000062.1:0-861 GCF_040183165.1 Lysinibacillus zambalensis | reverse complement strand
CCCCCCCACCCGCCCCACCCCCCCCACCCCCGCCACTCGCGCTACTCGCGCTACTGGCGCTACTGGCGTTACTGGCGCTACTGGCGCTACTGGCGCTACTCGCGCTACTGGCGCTACTGGCTCTACTGGCGCTACTGGCGCTACTGGCGCTACTGGCTCTACTGGCGCTACTGGCGCTACTGGCGCTACTGGCTCTACTGGCGCTACTGGCGTTACTGGGGCTACTGGCGTTACTGGTGACACTGGACCTACTGGCTCTACTGGGGCTGCGGGTTCTGCTGGAGCTACTGGGGCTACTGGCGTTACCGGGGCTACTGGCGTTACTGGTGACACTGGACCTACTGGCTCTACTGGAGTGACTGGCTCTACCGGGGTTACTGGCTCTACTGGCTCTACTGGAGCTGCGGGTTCTGCTGGAGCTACTGGCGCAACCGGCTCTACTGGTGCAACTGGCGTTACTGGTGACACTGGTTCTACTGGCGTGACCGGCTCTACTGGTGTTACTGGTTCTACTGGGGCTACTGGGGCTACTGGTGTTACTGGTTCTACTGGGGCTACTGGGGCTACTGGTGTTACTGGTTCTACTGGCGTGACCGGGGCTACTGGCTCTACTGGGGCTACTGGGGCTACTGGCGTTACTGGTGACACTGGACCTACTGGGGCTACTGGCTCTACTGGAGTGACTGGCTCTACCGGGGTCACTGGCTCTACCGGGGTTACTGGCTCTACTGGAGTTACTGGCTCTACTGGAGTTACTGGCTCTACTGGCTCTACTGGCTCTACTGGGGCTACTGGCGTTACCGGGGCTACTGGCGTTACTGGGGCTACTGGTGACACTGGCGCTACTGGCTCTACTGGCTC
>NZ_JBEGDG010000061.1:0-926 GCF_040183165.1 Lysinibacillus zambalensis | reverse complement strand
TACTTTACGGGAATGATTGCTGAAGAGCAAGCGCAAAAGTATATTCAGCGGGTCAATCAAACAGATGAAGTAGTAGTGAAATTTGGGCGAGACAGTGCCATATTGTTCTCAGGAAGAATTGAAAATGCGGAGTTGCAGGCATCACAAGGGGTGCACTATGTATCTGTTGAGGCTGTATCATTTACAGCAAATATGGATATTGCAAAGCGCTCACGTTCTTTTCAAGATGCGAACATGACATACGTGCAGTTAATAAAAAACATCGTAAGCGCCTATCCTAATGGAGATTACATCGACCAAGCTTCTAACGGTCAAGCCATTAGTAGTATTGCGATTCAATACTTAGAAACAGATTGGGAATTCATTAAAAGAATGGCCTCCCGTTTGCATGCGGTTGTTTTTCCTGATTTAAAAGGAAAAGGTGCTCGATTTTGGCTTGGTACACCTCAAAGTAGAAAAAGCATAACGATCGACCATCTGCCTTCTATAGTCCGAATGGACGTCGATGCGTACCGATTGATTACTGAAAACGATGGTACGGATGTAAGTGAAGCCGATTATACTTTTTGTGAGTTTGAAAGCACAGAGGCCCATGAGTTGGGCACGTCGGTGCAATTCAAGGGAAGCTCCTATATCGTAACGGCTAGGGAGACTCATCTTGATGATGGCGTGTTGAAGTTTCAATATACTGCCCAACCAGAGAAAAGTATTCGTCAGCGGTTAGTACGTAATTTAGATCTCATTGGTGCAGCGTTTACAGGAAAGATCATTGATGTTACCCAAAACACCGTTAAAATTCATTTAGATATAGATAAAAGCCAGGACCAAGCAAAAGCACATTGGTTTGCTTATTCAGCAGATGCCAATGGTGTTATGTATTTAATGCCTCAAAAAGGTGCACGTGCTCAATTGCATTTTCCAAGTGC
>NZ_JBEGDG010000060.1:0-1073 GCF_040183165.1 Lysinibacillus zambalensis | reverse complement strand
ATTTTCACTACTTTCAATAAAACGCAGTGTAGTAAAATCATGAATTTGCTGCGGATTTATCGATGGTTGGAAGTCAAAATCAAAATCCTTTATTTCTTTTAAGTTAGGAAATGCGCCCACTTTTACCATCGCATGAATCATATTTTGCTCACGTAAATCAATTTCATAATTTGTTAGCTTAATCAACGTATCAATAAACGATAATTGATTATGAACACTGAAGTCTACGACTTCATCTAGATGTGTGATCATCTGCTTTAATTTTAAATACTCTAGATTCTTTAGAAGCTGCTGATAGTTTGTTTGCTGTATCATGTTTCATACACCTCTCCAATGGCTTTTAGATTATTTTTCGCTAAAGCATCAATATCTGGATAATTAGGTGCAGAAACTTGCAACGTTTCTTTGTAATCCGAAGGACGAATATTTAATTTTCGTTTAGATATAGGATGTTGTGCAATGCACTCCATGTTATAATAGATCCATAATTGATCATCATGTATCTGTATCCCAACTTTTTGCCCAATGTACTTGGTGGGGACTGAATACTGGTTGGCTTTGTAGGATATCATACTTGATGTATTCACTTGTACAAGCTGATGCTTGATACGATAAGAGTTCCTGATTTTTTCTGTTGGTAGCGGAAGAAGGGAGCTCTTTTCTTTTTCTAATGCAAATACAGGTATTTTTCCAGAGCCTTGGTGAAAAGATTGATTGATACGATTCATCAATTTTTCAATAAACTGATATAACTCTTCTAAGGTCAATTGACCTTGATACGCATGGATTTCATCTATAAATTTCATCTGTGTTTCTACTTTACCTTTTGTTCGAGGACGTCCCGCAATACACGGTCGTACCTTGAAATCAAAATCCTTCGCAAATGCTGCGAACCGGCTGTTTACTTTTCCTGAACTATATTCTGTTCGTGGTTTATCCATAATCGTTTTTGGATTATCCGTTACAATTTCTTTTGGAACACCGCCAATTTTTTCAAAAGCTTCTGTTAAAAATGAAAATAAAATATCTTGTGTTTTGCGCAATGTTAGCGTAAAGACACGGAATCGTGAATA
>NZ_JBEGDG010000006.1:0-214780 GCF_040183165.1 Lysinibacillus zambalensis | reverse complement strand
AGAGGTCTACTCGTGAGAGAAAGACTGCATGAAGGGTTGCGCCTTCATGTGAACAAGAAAGACATATACAACTATAAGAATGTTAACAACCTCTCTAAATAGGGTAATGTGATTTTATCCGAGTGAAAGAGAGGTGATACGCATGGAATGAATGTCCATTGGGAAATTTGCTAAACTCTGAAATCCGCAATTTATATAAGTGACTTAATGACATCCGAACAAATCATTTATATCAATGTTCTAATGAGATTGTGAAAACCAAGCCATCTCGTATTGTAATGGAACATTTACATGTAAAAGGGTTGATGAAAAATAAACATCTGGCGAAGGCGGTAGCCGGGCAAAAGCTATATGAATTCAAACGGCAAATTCAATACAAATGTCAAAAATACAGAATTGAATTTATTGAAGCCGACAGATGGTATCCATCATCCAAAACTTGTTCTAGTTGTGGACAAATCAAATTCGATTTGAAACTGAAAGACAGATTATTTATCTGCTCTTGCGGATTAAAGTTGTATAGAGATTTGAACGCAAGCATTAACTTAGCAAATTATTCAATCTAAGGAGCTTAACTAAAAACTAACCCTTAGGTGTGTACGCTACGATACTGCAGAATTTAAGCCTTTGGAGAGTCATACAAAATGGCAGTAGCTTTTTGCGAAACCAGACTCGGAGAATAAGGAAGACACAAAACGAAATTCGAAAGAAATAAGTTGTGTCACAGTAGAGATGTTTACATTTTTTGAAGAAATGTATATGTTTTTCGTATCGGGAGAGGCTGGATCGGCTGGTGAAGCTCTATACGCAACTGTGAAGGGCGCCCAACATGCTTTTGTAAAGTCATATGCGAAAGAAGCGGCACTGTCACGTATTCGAGTTAATGCCATTGCACCTGGCTTTATAAATACCTCGATGAACAGTCATTTAAGTGAAGAGGAGCTTGACTATATTTTAGAGGACATTCCGCTAGGGATAGCTGGACAAACAACGGATGTTGCTAAAATGGTGCGCTTCTACCTTTCTGGAAATGCAGATTATGTAACGGGACAAGTAATTCGATTAAACGGTGGTTGGTACATATAATGTTCTTTTTTGCACATACTACATGTGTAAAGGAGGAGGAACAGTATGACTATCTTAGAGAACTGGCATAAATGGACATCGTTTTTAGGTCAAAATGTTATGCGAGCAGAATCTAGCGGTGTGCCATCGCAAATGATTCAACAAGCTGCTGTACAAATTGGAGAATATTTGGCGACAAATGTCGATCCTAAAAATGAACAAGAACGAGTGCTGTCGGATTTATGGGGCGTTGCCTCTGAAGAAGAAAAACACGCACTGGCGAATTGTGTCGTTAAACTTGTGCAAAATAAACCTGTACAGTAAAAAAAGAGGAGAGTGATCTCCTCTTTTTTCTATTTAATAAAGCAATTTCTGTATAGAAAAGGGAACGTATGTAAGCCTATTTAGGATGTTCAAAAAAAAAATAGTAAGTTTTTAAAAATAACGCTATAATTCCATGTATTCTAACTTTCCATTACATAAAAAATCAGCTATGATGGAACTTATAAGGGATTTTTTACGTTAACTAATAGGAAGGGAACGAGTGTGTTTGAGCGATTGGTACTTTGAATATGAAATTCAGGTGAATCGCCCTGGATTATTAGGAGATATTGCTTCACTTTTAGGGATGCTTCGTGTCAATATTATTTCAATAAATGGTGTCGATGAGGATCGACGTGGTATGTTAGTGCATACAGACAACGATGAGACAATTGAGCGTTTTCGTACAATTGTTTCGACAATGGAACATATTAACGTAACCAAATTTCGACAACCAAAACTCCGTGATCGTTTAGCCATAAGGCACGGTCATTATATTCCTCGAGATGCAGATGAAAAAAATACCTTCCGCTTCGTCCGAGATGAACTTGGTATTTTAGTTGACTTTATGGCTGAGCTATTTAAAAAAGAAGGGCATAAGCTCATAGGAATACGTGGAATGCCTCGAGTTGGAAAAACTGAATCGATTGTAGCGGCTAGTGTATGTGCCAATAAAAAATGGATTTTTTTATCATCTACAATGATTAAGCAGACTGTTCGCAATAAACTCGCTGGTGATGAATTCAGTGACAATAATATTTTTATATTAGATGGCATTGTAACACGTCGTTCATCTGATGAGCGGCATTTACAACTAGTGCGTGAAATGATGAATATGCCTTCCATAAAGGTCGTCGAGCATCCAGACATGTTTGTTCAGCATTCAGATTATAGGATAGAGGATTTTGATTATATCATTGAATTACGTCATCACCCAGATGAAGAAATTACGTATGAGATAATGGAAAAAAACCATATGATGTCCGAATCCAATTCATTTGGAGGATTTTAGGATTTAATTTTTAAATTGATGTTAAAGTAGGTGTTTTGAGTGGCAGAATTAGGGACTCGACTGAAAGAGGCGAGACTGTCTAAAGGCTACAGTTTAGACGATTTACAAGAAATAACGAAAATACAAAAGCGTTATTTAATAGGTATTGAAGAGGGCAATTATTCGATCATGCCTGGTTCATTTTATGTACGAGCTTTTATCAAACAATATGCTGACGCCGTTGATTTGAACGCAGAGGAAATTTTAGAAACGTATAAAAGTGAGCTACCAGGTACTCCAAACAATCAAGTAAGTCAATCGATGACGAATAGTCCAAGTAGAAGAAAAATTTCAAAAGGCCCTTCTACTAAAGTGATGGAGGCAATGCCGAAAATAATCGTTGGTTTATTTATCATTGTCATTATTGTAGTAATTTGGGTACTCATGCAGTCTAAAAATAGTGCAGTACCGAATGCTGGAGATGAGACGCCTCCAGAAATGCAATACGATACAAAAGCAAAACCTATAGATACAGAAAAAGATAAAGAAAAAGAAAATAAAAAAGCTCAATCAAATGACAAACAAGAGTCAACAGATTCAGCAAAGGATACACCTGACGAAACTGAAGAGGTTAAGCAATCGATTTCAGCAGGGACTGTTGAAGCGGATGGTGCTACAACTTCATATACGTTAACAGGTGCAGATACATTTAAAATACGTATCGAAGTATCAGGTCCTACATTTATCGGTATTCGAGACCAACAGCAACAAGAAATACTAACAGATACTCGTGTATATAATGCAGGAGAAGTAGTAGAATTTGACGCAACATCTCAAAATTATGCTCGTATCCGTTTAGGTAATTCAACGCAAGCCAAGGTATACATTAATGACGAGCCTTTAACGTATGCACAGCAAGCTGTAACGCAAAACATCGTCATCAATTTCAATAAAGAATAGTAGTCATCTAGTGATGACTACTTTCTTTCATCATGAAAGGTGTTAGAAAAATGAACATTCCAAATAAAATTACCATCTCTCGAATCTTACTTATTCCGTTCTTTGTCATTGTTATGATGTTTGATTTTGGCTGGGGAACAATGTCACTATTCGGTGCGGATATGCCTGTTCATCATTTTGTAGGTGCACTTATTTTTATTTTTGCTTCAGCGACTGATTGGGTGGATGGTTATTACGCACGTAAGTATAATCTTGTGACAACATTTGGTAAATTTTTAGACCCGCTTGCTGACAAATTACTAGTTTCAGCAGCTTTTATTTTAATGGTAGAGCTTAATATGGCGCCTGCATGGATAATAATTATAATTATTAGCCGTGAGTTTGCAGTAACTGGTCTTCGTTTAATATTGGCAGGTGAAGGAGAAGTTGTTGCGGCAAACCAGCTTGGTAAAATTAAAACGTGGGCCCAAATTGTCGCCATCGGAGCAGCACTTTTACACAATACAATATTTACACTTATTGGTATTCCGTTTGATACAATTATGTTATATATTGCATTGTTCTTTACACTATGGTCTGGATGGGATTATTTCTATCTAAATCGACGTGCCTTACTCGATTCTAAATAAGAGAGGTCTTGAGGATCATGAATGCTGAAATTCTTGCAGTTGGCTCAGAGTTATTGCTTGGTCAGATTTCGAACACAAATGCAAAGTTTATTTCTAGTCAGTTGTCCGAATTAGGGATAAATGTGTATTATCACACTGTAGTTGGAGATAATGCACAACGTTTAGAAGAAGCTATTTCCATTGCAGAGTCTCGTGCTGATTTAATCATTTTTTCTGGTGGGCTTGGACCTACTAAGGATGATTTAACAAAGGAAACGATTGCTCGTCATCTTGGCGTTACTCTTGAATTTGACGATATCGCGCTGACATATATTGAGCAATTTTTTGCAAAGCGAGGACGTCCAATGACGGACAATAATCGTAAGCAGGCTTTAATATTAGCAGGTAGTGAGGTGCTTGCAAACCATCATGGTATGGCACCTGGTATGATACTAACTAAAGATGAGCGTACTTATATTTTGCTTCCGGGGCCACCTAAAGAGCTTGAGCCGATGTTCCAGTTTGAAGCAAAGCCAAAGCTTAGTGCGATGTTAAATACTGGAGGGGTTATACTATCGCATGTTATGCGTTTTTATGGCATTGGAGAGGCAGAGCTTGAAGTACGTGTCCAAGCCATTTTAGATTCGCAAACAAACCCAACTGTTGCGCCACTTGCTTCTGACGGCGAAGTTACACTGCGTGTGACTGCCAAGGCAGAAACGGAGCAAGAAGCACAGCAGCTTATTGCTGCAAAGGTAGCAGAGATCCAAGCGCTTGTAGGTGACTATCAATACGGTATAGATGATGATTCTCTAGCCTCTAAAACAGTAGAAATGTTACTAGATAATCAGTTAACAATTTCTGCGGCAGAAAGTTTAACAGCGGGATTATTTCAGTCTGAGCTTGCAGAAATACCAGGTGTTGGGGATGCCCTAGTTGGTGGCGTTGTTACGTATACAGAAGAGGCTAAAATAAAGCAGCTCGGTATTTCTAAAAAATTATTAACTACACATGGGATTGTAAGCAGTGAATGTGCAGCAGCTATGGCTAGCGCTGTACGTGAAAAATTTGATACTAATATTGGTATTGGATTAACAGGTGCAGCAGGTCCTACAGCCCATGATCATCAACCAGTAGGGACGGTTTGGATTGGTATCGCAATTGGTGATGAGAAACCGATCACGTACTTACTTCATTTATCGGGCATGCGTAATACAAATCGACTGCGGGCTGCGAAATTTACTTGTCATTATTTAATGCAGCTTTTAGAAGAAAGAGGCTTTAAAAAACGTTAATTAATTTGCCCCGGCATAATATAGGTTCATCACCAAAAGTTGCAGATGACTTTTGGTAAAACGACGTCTACTATGTAAATAAGTTGGGAGACTGGACGCCCCTAGGAGAGCGCCCAGCCAGAACGAAAATCAACCACACGTTTTAGTGATGGTCCATAATATAGTTGAAAATAGAAATTTGGGTAATGGAAAGTTACCCAAATTTTTATTTTGAATAAAAACGAATAAACGTTCGCTTTTTTCTTGCGTCTTCTCTTAAAAACAAGTATAGTAGAGATAGAGAAAAACAGTGAACAGTTTTCGAAGGAGGAAAATGAATGAGTGATCGTAAAGCAGCCTTAGAACAGGCGTTAAAACAAATTGAAAAGAACTTTGGTAAAGGTTCTATCATGAAACTTGGCGAAAAGACGGATTTAGAAATTGCTACATCTTCAAGTGGTTCGCTAGCACTTGATGCTGCATTAGGTGTAGGTGGTTATCCACGTGGACGTATTATTGAAGTATACGGCCCTGAATCATCAGGTAAAACAACGGTTGCACTTCATGCCATTGCAGAGGTTCAGGCAAATGGTGGACAAGCAGCGTTTATCGATGCTGAGCATGCATTAGATCCAATATATGCACAAAAATTGGGTGTCAATATTGATGAGCTTTTATTATCTCAACCAGATACAGGAGAACAGGCGCTTGAAATCGCAGAAGCATTAGTACGTAGTGGTGCTATCGATATCATCGTTATTGACTCAGTAGCAGCATTAGTTCCGAAAGCGGAAATCGAAGGAGATATGGGTGATTCGCATGTTGGTTTACAAGCGCGTTTAATGTCTCAGGCCTTACGTAAACTTTCAGGTGCTATCAATAAATCAAAAACAATTGCTATTTTCATTAACCAAATACGTGAAAAAATTGGTGTTATGTTCGGAAACCCAGAAACAACACCTGGTGGACGTGCACTTAAATTCTATAGCTCCGTTCGCTTAGAAGTACGTCGTGCAGAAGCTATTAAACAAGGCAATGACATTATGGGTAACCGTACAAAAATTAAAATTGTGAAAAACAAAGTAGCACCACCATTCCGTACAGCTGAAGTTGACATTATGTACGGTGAAGGAATTTCAAAAGAGGGCGAAACAGTCGATTTAGGTGTTGAACTAGACATTGTTCAAAAAAGCGGTTCTTGGTACGCTTACGGTGATGAGCGCCTAGGTCAAGGTCGTGAAAATGCTAAACAGTATTTAAAAGAAAATCCAGCAGTGCTTGACGACATCGCAAATAAAATCCGTGCTTCTTACGGTATTGCATCTTCATCTTATACAATTGCTGCGCATGATGAAGAGGAAGATATGGATGATGAATTAAAGCTTCTTCTTGAAGATGAATAATATAAATGCATTGTTCCCACTCTTTATAGTGAGAGCAATGCATTTTTTTATTTTTTAAGGAAACTATAGATTTTTTGCCTGTGGATAAACTAAAGCATAGTCGGCGTCTAGGCTAAAACGCTACATCCTCGAGGTCGCTTCGATTCCTCGGGCAAAAGTGATGGAGCGTTTACTTTTGCTTCGGCCTCTCCAGCGCTTGTCGGATGTAAACGAGCGCATTTGCGCATTTGTTCTTTACACATACTGGGGAATGTGGTTGTATAATATTTGTTAGGATATCCATATATTTAGTGATGAAGGCAATTGAGCAATGAGTCGGCAATAGGAAGAGGTACCGAAGGATAGAATCAAAGAAGTGATAGATTGAACGTCATAAAGGGAAGTGGGGATCATATTTTCCTCACCGTAAATTTGATATAGCATCGGGAATAAATAGCTTCCACCAAAAGAAAATAATACTTCCTAAGTACTGCTTCTACGTATGAATATGAAAAGGTAAATTTAACGTTAGTGTAAAAGTAATAGGTAATTAATTCTCCTAATGGATATGACTGACTTTTTTTCTTTTGAAAGGCGAACAGATGCCCGACTATCCTTGACAGAGCTTGAGGCTAGCTATACAATTAAATATGTATAATTTCTGAATTATGACTTTAAATAGGCAGTACATTACATTTTGACTTCATTTTGGAAAGGCTTTTAAAGATCTCGTAAATGAAGTTGAAGCCTCTGGCAAATGGCAAGATTTTGAACAGACAATGATGCATAAGAACGTTCGCCTTAAAGCTTCGCATCCTGCGAAAACGGCTAACTAATTTGCATAGGTAAAACACCACGTCCAGTGACTTTACCGAATGACCGACATCGTTTCGGTCCTCGTGCATACTTGAACACAATTCAAAATCCGGGACATAATTATGCCAAGGTGAAATGAATGTATGCGCCGACTGAAACTGTATTACCCAAATAGCAAGAGGAGGTGTTCATATGGATGCAATTACTATCATCTCCGCTTTGCTTGGACTCATCGTTGGTGCCGCTGTTAGCTATATCTACATGAAAAAAGTGAATGACTCAAAAATCACTGGTGCTAAACATGTCGCTGAAACAATCGTTGAAGAAGGAAAACGAGAAGCGGAGGCATTGAAGAAAGAAGCACTACTTGAAGCCAAAGATGAAACTCACAAATTTCGTACTGAAGCAGAAAATGACATTCGTGAACGTCGTTCTGAGCTTCAGAAACAAGAGAACCGTTTATTGCAAAGAGAAGAGAATCTTGATCGCAAAGATGATGCTCTAAATAAGAGAGAAGCAAGTTTAGAGCGTAAAGAACAAGCTCTAAGCGAAAGACAACAGCATATTGAACAGATGGAAAGCAAAGTGGACGAGCTCGTTGCCTCGCAAAAAACAGAGCTAGAAAGAGTTTCGGCTTTAACTAGAGATGAAGCAAAAGCTATTATCTTAGGAGAAGTAGAAAAAGAGCTAGCAACTGATATTGCTGTGATGACGAAGGAAGCTGAGACACGTGCGAAGGAAGAGTCAGATAAAAAAGCGCGTGAAATTTTATCACTGGCACTACAGCGTTTTGCAGCAGATCACGTTGCAGAAACAACAGTATCTGTCGTGAACTTGCCAAATGATGAAATGAAAGGTCGTATTATTGGTCGTGAAGGTCGTAATATCCGAACTTTGGAAACGTTAACAGGTATAGATTTAATTATTGATGATACTCCAGAGGCAGTTATTTTATCAGGCTTTGATCCAATTCGTCGTGAAACGGCTCGACTTGCACTTGAAAAACTTGTACAGGATGGCCGCATTCACCCTGCTCGAATTGAGGAAATGGTGGAAAAAGCTCGTCGTGAAGTGGATGAACAAATCCGCGAAACAGGTGAGCAAACAACATTTGAAATTGGCATTCATAACTTACATCCAGATTTAATGAAGATTTTAGGCCGCATGAAATACCGTACAAGCTATGGACAAAACGTCCTAAAACATTCAATTGAAGTCGCATATTTAGCAGGCTTACTTGCTGCTGAACTTGGTGAAGATGTAGCTTTAGCTCGCCGTGCAGGCTTATTACATGATATTGGTAAGGCAATTGACCATGAAGTTGAAGGTAGCCACGTCGAAATCGGTGTGGAATTAGCTACAAAATACAAAGAACATCCGGTCGTTATAAATAGTATTGCTTCTCACCATGGTGATACTGAAGCAACATCTGTTATTGCCGTGTTAGTAGCTGCAGCTGATGCGTTATCAGCAGCTCGTCCAGGTGCTCGAAGTGAGACGCTTGAAAACTATATCCGTAGACTTGAAAAGTTAGAGGAAATTTCCGAAAGCTATGATGGTGTAGAAAAATCCTTTGCAATTCAAGCTGGTCGTGAAATCCGTATTATCGTACAACCTGAAAAAATAGATGACTTGGCTTCACATCGCTTAGCGAGAGATATCCGTAAGCGAATTGAAGAAGAACTTGATTACCCAGGCCATATTAAAGTAACGGTTATTCGTGAAACACGTGCCGTAGAATACGCAAAATAATTGTCATACAAAAAACGTCTTTTACTCAAAATAGAGTAAAAGACGTTTTTTTATAGTTAAGGAAACTATAGATTTTTTGCCTGTACAATACCTAAAGCGACCTCGAGGATCTAGGCTAAAGCGCTACATCCTCGAGGTCGCTTCGTTTCCTCGGGCAAAAGTGGTGGAGCGTTTACTTTTGCTTCGGCCTCTCCAGCGCTTTTGCGCTTTTTTCTTAACTTGGTTGTGTGTAAGCTACTGTCATATTTACCGTGAAAATAGGCATATATACAATAAGTGCCTTTATTTATCAGCAAAAAAAATTCTACTAATAATAATTTAAATTGGTGAAAAACAGTTAGGTGATGAATTGGAATGGGGAGATGATAGAGCATGGTTGATACTCACAGTCATTTATTATACGGAGTTGACGATGGACCACAACAACTTTCAGAGTCATTGCAATTACTAGAACATGCTGTGATGCAAGGTATAACAGCCATTATTACGACCCCTCATGCCAAGCACCCCATGTACGATGTGCCATATGAAATTGTATTACATCAAGTACATACTTTACAGCTAGAAATAGAAAAAAGAGCATGGCCAATCAAACTATTTCCTGGACATGAAGTGCGCATTAATGAAAATATTTTAAAGTCAATCACAACTAAACAGCTTCATACGTTAGCAAACTCAAACTACCTTTTACTGGAATTACCTTCAGAAACAATCCCTTTCTATTGCAAGGAAATTATTAGGTTATTAGTTGCATCGGGTATTACACCGATTATTGCGCATCCTGAGCGAAATGGAGCTATTCGACAAAACGTAGCGCTCCTTGAACAATTCATTCGTGATGGGGCATTAGCACAAATTACGGCAGGTAGCATTGCTGGGCATTTTGGCAAAAAAATTCAACAATTTGCAATGGATTTAATAGAAGCAAGACTTGTTCATACGTATGGTTCAGATGTCCATAATATATCTACAAGACCATTGCTTTTTGAAGCTGGGTTAGATTACTTGGAGAAAATGAAACAGCTGGATATGGTCGACCTTTTTCTTGAAAACAATGAACGTATTTTAGAAAATAAGCAGCTATTAATTGCGGAGCCAATCGTAAAAAGTGAAAGAAAATGGTGGCATCTTTTCACAAAATAACATACGAAATGAAGCTATAGTGAGGGTGATGAAAGTGCGGTTTTTTATCCTAACAATATGTATGAGTGTATTACTACTCACCAGTGCATTATCTTATGAAATATCTATACTAATTTACTTTACTGTCTTTTTTTCCATCTTTCCGATCATCCTTTTTATTTATAATCGCAGCGCAAATATTCGCAGGATGTATGTGAGCGATTTATTTTTCTATTTATTTATTATTTGTGGGCTAATAAGTGCTTTAGCCAATTCTGATATGGAATCACTTATGAATATTGTATGTATGCTTACGATGTATATAGGGTTATCGATTATATATAACTCTTTTCAAACAGCTACTTTACATGTGCTAGCTATTAGTATTTGTCTCTCACATCTCATTATTCTTCTCTTATCTTTTTTCATGAATCGAGTTGTTTTCAACGCATTTGCGGGGATTTATAGCAACCCGAACATGATGGGATTGGCCATGACATTATTAGCAGTCGTATTACTAGCTGGGACTATTCAATATTTTCAAGGTGTAAAGAACAAGGTTCCTATCGTAGTTCTAGTAAGCCTATTCTTTTTTGTTTTTTATATTATTTTACTAACTCAAAGTAGAACGGCTGCCATCACCGTACTAACCGCTGTCATAATGAGTATGGTCTTGTTAGCTATTCAAAACGCTTCAAATATTAGAAAAGTGGGCGCACTCGTAACGGTTCTATTTGTACTAAGTGTGGCATTCATTTTTAGTCTAAGTAAAATTCCGATACTAAATGAAGCGGTTCAAAAAATTGTAGGGAAATTTCAGCAGAAATCGGCTGATCTATCTGATGGACGAATGGCTATTTGGCAAAACATCATAAAAGATTCCACATTATTTGGCCATGGAGAAAATTATCATGTTGGACAATTGGACGCACATAATACCTTTATCGCCTTATTAGCTGAGTATGGTTGGTTGGCCGTTACATTTTTTCTACTATTCGTAGCAGCATTAGTATGGAACGCATTTTCTTTTGCTAAAAAACAAGTTAAGTATACGAACATGCTACAACTATTACCGTTTTTAATACTTATAACCTATATTTTACTTTCAATGACGGAAATTATTATTTATACAACACCGATAATGATTGTTTTATTTGTTCTTTCCGGAAATTCATTTACCCATCATAAACTCGCACTCAATAGGTCAAATATGAATAAAGCGTGAAATTAATAGACAGACCATTATAAATGAAAATTAGCAGTTGTAAGAAGGGGGAATCATCTATTTGAAGATTGGATTTGTCAACAACGGAAAATCATTTTTACCAGAAATCTCAGCCTATGTAGCATATTTAAATCAGCAGGATAATATAGAAGCCAGCACCATTTTAACAGCGGAGATAGATGAAATTCCAAAAACTAATATAGATTTAATATGGAAATTTCCTGGTTTAGATATAAAAAAACATTCAAGAGAGACAAAGATTATTCATGAATATAATTCGTTATCAACTGGTCATTTTCCGATGTTGAAAAATTTTGTAAAAAAGACTTGTAATGTTAAACCACATGGTCGCGTATTTTTGAATGAACTTGTGGAAAAGGATTTTAAGATGAAGGACAATGTTCCCAAAATTCATCGAGATATGGGAATATCAAAAGACTTTTTCATCAAAACATCAAAAAAAGAGTACGACTTTGTATATGTCGGCGCAATGGGAACTGAAAGAGGTACCGCTGATGCGCTAAATCCCTTTACGACAACTTTAAAGGATAGAACGATTTTATTAATAGGAAATCCAACAAATGAATTATATAAATCTTTCAAAGACTATAATAATATTATCTTTTCAGGATCACTTCCTTACCATGAAGTTCCTCTTCTAGCGTCAAAGGCTGAATACGGCCTGAATTACATGCCTGATGTGTACCCTTTCAATTTACAAGCTTCAACTAAACTCCTTGAGTACTGCGCATTAGATTTGAAAATTGTTACGACCGATTATCCTTGGGTCAACAATTTTGAACGGAAAACACAGGGACACTTTTTTAAATTACACCGAAATTTATCAAATTTTACGATGGCAAACTTAAATAGCTTTGAATTTGTGACACCAGATGTTAGTTATTTAGAGTGGAGCCTATTGTTAGATAGGGTAAAACTGATGGAGTTTATTAAGTTAGTAATGAAATAGTTTGATATGTGATATGCCGTTAATTTATTTGGATAACAGAAAGGAAATTGTATAATGATTCCTAAAAAAATTCACTTCTGTTGGTTTGGCGAAAATCTTTATCCGCAGGTAGTTGAAGCGTGTATTGCCTCCTGGCAAAAATTAATGCCTGACTATGAACTAATTGAATGGAATGAAAAATCATTTGATATTCAATCCAATCAATTTGTACAAGAAGCCTACGAATCTAAAAAATATGCTTATGTAGCTGATTATGTAAGGTTATATGCCCTATATACACAAGGTGGCATTTACTTGGATTCAGATGTAGAAGTTGTGCAATCGTTAAACCCTTTTTTATCTCATCAAGCATTTACTGGCGGAGAAAATAGTGATACATGTGTAACCGGTACAATGGGGGCTGTAAAGGGGCATCCATGGATTAAGTTACTGCTAGATTATTATGAAGATAAAAGCTTCTATACGGAACAAGGTCAACAAACAAATACTGTTATCATTACAGATCTAACGAGACAAAGGTATGGATTTACAGAGTCCAACCAACATAGGCGATTGGATGACGACCTACACATATATCCATTTGAATATTTCTGTGCAAAGGACTTCGAATCAGGAACGATTAACCAAACTGTTAATACTTTTACGATCCATCACTTTAATGGTTCATGGTTGTCAGAGCAACAAAAAAAACGACATAAAAAAGTAATGCGTTATAAATATGCTATCAACAAATTATTTGGACCGAATGCTTTTGATCAGTTAAATAAAACACGAAAAAAATTAAATGGTATCAAGATTTTCGAGTAAAAATGTAATCCATAAAAGGACAAGTGGAGGCAAGGTGGAGTAATGAAGGAAATTCGGATGGGTGCTATTCTCTCTTACTTATCTATTGTTTGTACGTTTATAGTAGCAATTGTGTTTACCCCTATTATGATTCGAATTCTTGGTCAAGAAGAATACGGATTATACACATTAATTACAGTTTTTGTTGGATATTTAACAATATTAGATTTTGGTTTAGGGAATGCAATTATTCGTTATATTTCTAATAATCGAGTAGTCGGGGATAAGGAGATGGAAGCTAGATTAAATGGCTTTTTTCTGCGACTTTTTTCGATTATAGGTGTGTTTACACTTGCCATCGGTTGTTTTGTATATTTCCAAGTCGAGACAATTTTTGGACAAAGCTTATCTTCATTGCAAATCGAAAAGGCGAAAGTAATGGTAATGGTGATGACCGTAAGCTTTGCCTTACAATTTCCATTAAGTGTTTTCTCTTCAATACTTCAAGCCTATGAAAAATTCATACTAATTAAGTTAACTTCATTTATAAAAGTAATAGTACAACCGTTACTGATGCTGTTTTTCTTGTTACAAGATGCTGATGCAGTGGGGATGGTTTATATTGTAGCTAGCTTAAATGTATGTGTATTAATAATAAATTCTATTATTTGTTTGAAAACTTTAAAAGTACGATTTATCTTTTCTGGTTATAATCCAGGCCTTATAAAAGAAATATTCGTCTATTCATTTTTTTTGTTTGTGACAGTCATAGTGGATAAAATTTATTGGCAAACTGACCAAGTATTACTAGGGATTATGAAAGGAACAGAAGATGTAGCCATTTATGCAATTGCTATACAATTTATTATGATTTTTATGGCACTAGCACTTGCCATAAGTGATTTGTATTTGCCAAAGATTTCAATGTTGGTGACACAAGCAGATGGTCTAATGGAGATTAATCGGTTATTTGTCAATGTTGGCGCCATTCAGCTAATGATTCTTGGATATGTACTAAGTGGCTTTTTTTTATTTGGTAAAACTTTTATCTCATTATGGATAGGTGATGAATATTTAATCGTCTATCCGATCGTACTGATCATCATGTTGCCTTTCTCAGTCGATTTAATTCAAAATATAGGTTTGAGTGTGTTAAAGGCAAAAAACATGTTTAAGTTTCGAACGGTATTGTTAATTACACTTGCTAGCACAAATTTTATTCTATCTATTCCTGCCATCTATTTTTTCGGGGTTATTGGAACAGCAATCATAACTGCGGTATCGTTATTTATTGGGAATGTATGTATTATGAATGTTTACTATGCAAAAAAAATACAACTGAATATTAAAAGATTTTGGTTACGCATTAGTAAGCTTTTCGTATCTATTGTTATTGCGTCCCTTTTAATGCAAGTTATACTAATTGTTTTCCCACTTTCGAATACTTGGTACATTCTAGGACTGTATATTGCCTTATACAGTATGATTTTTGGTATATCTTTGTTCATATTTGGAATTTCTACTTCTGATCGAAAATATTTAATTGGAAAAATGAAAATGCTCAGCCTAGCTGGAGGGGTGAAATTTTGGGGTCAGAAATCCTCGTAACTGTTATTATACCGGTATATAACGCAGCATCGTATTTAAAGAAATGTCTAGCAAGTATTTGCCAACAAACGTTAAAGCCAATCGAAATTATTGCGATTAATGACGGCAGTACTGACGATTCTCTTTCTATTTTACATCAATTTGCCTTACAAGATCAGCGAATAATCATTCATAATAAATCAAATGGTGGGGTTAGTCATGCAAGAAATATAGGGATTAACAAGGCTAGAGGTCAATACGTTACGTTTGTCGATGCGGATGATTGGATAGAGCCATCTATGTTGGAACGATTATATAACGCTATTCAAGAAACAGAAACTGAAATAGTTAAATGTGACGTTTTTGTAGATGGGAAAAATGATGGCAATCGTCTGAACTATCCGTCGACAGCAAATGCACTTTTTGACCCTCAGAAATGTTTGCATTTATTATTTACTGAATTTCATGAAAAACATTTCGGTTTTGCTTGCTGCAAATTGTATTCTAAAGCCTTTCTTGATCAATTTGGAATTCGATTTGAAGAGGATATGAATTTTTCTGAAGATGTTTTATTCATTACAAAAGCGATCACAAAGAGTACGACAATTTGTTATGTGCCTCAGCAGCTTTATCATTACAATGTGTTGCCACAGCAATCATTAACGAGAAGCTACCGTAAGAATGAGCGAGAAAAATATGATGTAATCTATGAACGTATTCGTGAGACATTAGTAGCTGAAAATATTTTTACATCCATTGAAACTAGCTTTAATGGATATGTATTTTCAGGTTTAGTAAATTTAACACTTCATTTGCAGGGTTCCCCATATAAGGGGCTCCATTTATTAAAAGAGATTAAAGAAGAAATAGTCAGTTTTGTTGATGACTACCCTCATGTTCTCGAGTTAAATCCAATAAAATTTTCATTGAAAAAGAAGCTCTATTATCAGCTGTTGAAAAAAAATGCTGTATCTACGCTAGCATTTATCATTTTTTTATCGATGAGGAAAAAATGAATTACTTGTTGTATTAGGAATAACATAGGACATAAATTTATATAATAAATATATAATTGAGTATTTCATTTTACTAGCTACTATAACAATAAACTATGAATATCACACTCCATTACACAAATTTAGATAGTTTAGGGGAAGGAGATATATTCGATGGAGAATTCTATTCAAGTAAAGGCGATAGTAAAAATCTTACGAAAACGTATACTTCTTATTCTTTCGATAATCGTAATCGCGATGGCATTGGCTGCTTATGTTAGCTACTATGTCATCACACCCGTATATCAGGCTGAAACTCAAATATTAATCAATCAAAAAAATACTGATCAACAACAAATGTATACGGGTGCGTATTCAATTGAGACAGATTTACAATTAATAAATACGTATAATGTCATTATAAAAAGCCCAGCTATTCTATCAAAAGTAATTGAAGAGTTGAAATTAGAATTATCTCCCGAACAATTAGCAGAAAAAATTACAGTCAATAATGAAAGCCAATCACAAGTAGTTTCTATAAAGATTCTTGATGAAAAACCAGCACGTGCGGTGGAGATTGCCAATACGATAATAGATGTCTTTAAAGAAGATATTCAAAAACTGATGAACGTAGATAATATCAATGTCCTTTCAGTAGCTAAATTAGCTGATGATCCACAACCAGTGAAACCGAAAAAAATTCTAAATATTGCGATTTCTGGTTTTCTTGGACTACTTTTAGGAACAGGTATTGCATTTAGTGTAGAATTTTTCGATTCAACAATAAAGACAGAGCAAGAAATTGAAGAGCTATTAAATTTACCGATATTAGGTTTTGTAAGTTCAATAAAAGAAGGCAGAGGATCTATCTCTACTAGAAGAGGGAGACGAGTCACATAATGTTTAAAATGAAAAATAAAAAAAAGAAAGCATTAGCGATGATGCAACGGAAACTATTGACTAACGTACACACAACTTCTATCATTTCTGAGCAGTTTCGAACAATTAGAACAAATTTAAAATTTGCACTCCCTAATTTATCGTGTAAAACAATTTTAGTGACATCATCTATCCCTGGTGAAGGAAAGACAACGAATGCAGCAAATATTGCAATCGTTTTTGCTCAAGAAGGTAAAAAAGTTTTATTAGTGGATGCTGATATGCGAAGACCTGCTATCCACTATACATTTGAATTGCTTAATATTTCAGGTCTATCAAGTGTATTGATACAAAATGACACGTTGAGCGAAGCGATACAAGAAACGTTTATAGAAGGATTATTTGTCCTCACTAGTGGACCAATCCCACCTAATCCTGTAGAGCTTCTTGCTTCAGAAATGATGGATACGTTAATAGAAAAAATGATAGCTTATTATGATGTAATTATCTTTGATACGCCGCCTGTTAATTCTGTGACCGATGCACAAATTTTGGCGAATAAAACAGATGGTGCACTACTTATTGTTAATACAGGAGTAGTAGAGAAATCTAGTGTTGTCAAAGCAAAAAATTCCTTACTAGTAGCACAAGCGAAAATATTAGGCGTTGTTATGAATAACTATGCTCTGCCCAAAGAACAATATAAGAGCCAGTATTATCATACAAGAAAATAGAAAACAGAAAACAGCAACGTCCGTCTGACAAGTACCTAATAGCTTGTCAGTTTTTTATAGACAATCAGAAAGAGTATCAGCGCCTACATCTTCAAGCCTATTATAAAAAGCATTCATCTGTTAAATACGCTAGACGGACATAATTTTGCGTTTGTCTTTGAATTGGTGGTAAAATATAAGGTGCTAATTAATGAAAGTGTGGTTATGAAAATGAAAGTTTTATTTATTGGGGATATTGTAGGTTCAATCGGCCGAGATGCAGTGGAAAAGTATTTACCACGCTTAAAGAAAAAATATAACACAGACGTTGTTATTGCCAATGGTGAAAACGCAGCGGCAGGACGTGGAATTACGCGTAATATTTATAATGACCTATTGCAAATGGGTGTAGATGTTATTACGATGGGCAATCACACTTGGGATAATAAAGATATTTTTGATTTTATAGATGATGCAGATTATTTAATACGCCCTGCAAACTTTTCAAGTGATGCACCAGGTAAAGGTATGGTGCAAATTTCAAAAAACGGTGTAACACTATCTGTTATTAATTTACACGGTCGAGTGTTTTTACCTCCTCATGAGGATCCATTTGCGATGGCAGAGAAATTAATCGAAGAAGCGCATAAAACGTCACCGCTTGTATTCGTGGATTTTCATGCAGAAGCGACAAGTGAAAAAATTGCACTTGGATGGCATTTAGATGGAAAGGCTTCGGCAGTAGTTGGTACACATACACATGTTCAAACAGCTGATGCACGAATTTATCCAAATGGAACAGCCTATATTACGGACGTTGGTATGACAGGTCCATACGATGAAATTTTAGGGATGACGAAGGAAAGTGTCATTTATAGATTCCAAACAAACATGCCATCTCGTTTTGAAGTGCCTAAAAAAGGACGCGATGTGTTAAGTGGTTTCTTTGTAGACATTGATGATAAAACAGGAAAAGCTCGTCATTGTGAGCGAGTGTATATAAACGAAGATTATCCGTTCCAAGCATAAGAAGAGAAACTATTGTGTATGTAAAAAATGCACAATAGTTTTTTGTTTTGAAAATTTGTTAATTCAATGAAATTAAAGCATCATAATAAAATATGACTCTTCGGAAAAACGAGGGGTTGATTTCCGCTCCGACTAGGCGCTTTCCTGGGGGCGTCCGATGAGCCGCTTCACTCGCGATGCTCGCTCCAGGGTCTCGGGCCAACAGGATGTTGGTCACGAAGGCGTTATCACAGGATGTGATGCTCTTAGCCTTCGTTCCACTATCGCTAATCCACAAGGAGTCGCCCAGTCTCCGCTACAATCAACCTCTTCATTTAGCATGTATTTTCTGGCATGTTAATCTAATTTATAGGGATAAAATCAAGCTTCAACAAGATGTGTTATTTGTGCGAAAGCGAAGCGACAGCAACGACAGATATACAATCACCTTAACTGTTTTAAGTTTCTATTCTGAAGAGAGTAACCATTAAGGTTCACTTTTAAAATACTTAAATTTTATAAAAGTTCTATACTATTGTTGATTGCAGTGGAAGGCTACTCGACACCCGTGGGATAGCGAGACAGGCGAGACCCTGCACGGAGCGAATGTTTTCCGTGCGAAAGCGAAGCGTCAGCGACAAAGCGAGTAGCCTGGAACGGAAATCATTTTATGTTTTACTAAGGAGCCCTAAGTTAATTATTATGGCGCCTTTATTTCAATGACAAAGTAATTTTTTTTCATTAATTATCAGTCTTTTTAGATTGTTTTGATATATAAGAAATGAAAATAGTCTATTTCGTACTCGTCGAGCATAAAATGACCTATCGACAATAACTTGAGGTCCAAAAGGGGGACATGAGTTGTTGAGCGTAAACACTATTCGCGAAACGGGGAGGAATAATTGTGGATTCATTAAAAGTATCATCACGCTCTAATCCAAATTCAGTTGCAGGTGCATTAGTCGCGGTAATCAGAGAAAAAGGGCAAGCAGAAATGCAGGCAGTTGGGGCAGGTGCACTTAACCAAGCCGTAAAAGCAGTGGCCATTGCACGCGGATTTGTAGCGCCAAGTGGCACAGATTTAATTTGCGCACCGGCGTTTGCCGATATTTTAATTGCTGGTGAGGAACGTACAGCCTTAAAGCTTCTTGTGGAAAAACGTATTCGATAAAAAAAGTAATTGAAGTAAAATGCCTTGCACATAATAAGATGCAAGGCATTTTTGCGTTTATATAGACAATAAGGATATCAGGAAGAGAATTCCTCATGCTCTACATACTAACATGTTAAATGTCACTTGAAATCAGCACATTATTTTTTTAAACTAAATTGATTTGAAAATTACAACTTTATGAACGCCATTTTCAGTCAAAGGTCTGAATTTCGCTGAAATCGCGTAATAACAATAGTGCAGACCGTTTCTTCGTGTTAAACTTATGAAGGAAAAATAATAGTATATACATTGGATCTAAGGAGTTGTTGACATGTTACATCAGCTTTCATGGAAAGTCGGTGGGCAACAAGGTGAAGGGATTGAAAGTACAGGGGAAATTTTCTCAATGGCAATGAATCGTTTAGGTTACTTCCTATACGGTTATCGTCATTTCTCTTCTCGAATTAAAGGTGGCCATACGAATAATAAAATTACAGTTCGTCCAACAGAAGTACGTTCAATTGCGGATGATTTAGATATTTTAGTAGCGTTCGACCAAGAAACAATCGACGTCAATTATAAAGAGTTAACAGAAAAAGGAATTATTTTAGCGGATGCAAAATTTGATCCAGTGAAGCCAGAAGATTCAAAAGCGCCATTATTTGCGGTACCTTTTACAGAGGTAGCGGCAGAGTTGGGTACTTCGTTGATGAAAAATATGGTGGCAATCGGGGCAACAGCTTCTCTGCTAAATCTAGAAGACGAAGTGTTCCAAAATGTTGTAGATGATATTTTTGGCAGAAAAGGTGAAGAAGTTGTTCAGAAAAACATGGAGGCAATTACACGCGGCCATGAATTAATGAATGAGCTTTTAGGCGATCGTGTAGGTGAATGGGCTTTAGCACCAGCAGATGGTAAACGCCGTATGTTCATGATTGGGAACGATGCAATAGCACTTGGTGCACTTGCAGCTGGGACACGCTTAATGGCAGCTTACCCAATTACACCAGCTTCTGAGATTATGGAATACCTTATTAAAAAATTACCGAATTTCGGTGGTACGGTTATTCAAACAGAAGACGAAATTGCTGCAGCGACAATGGCAATTGGGGCAAACTTTGGTGGTGTTCGTGCCTTTACAGCTTCAGCTGGTCCTGGTCTTTCATTAATGATGGAAGCAATTGGTCTTTCAGGTATGACAGAGCAGCCACTAGTAGTTGTTGACACACAACGTGGTGGTCCATCAACAGGGTTACCAACAAAACAAGAGCAATCAGATTTAATGGCGATGTTATATGGTACGCATGGTGAAATTCCTAAAGTTGTGATTGCACCTTCTACAATGGAAGAAGCATTTTTTGACACAATCCAAGCGTTTAACATTGCGGAAGAATTACAATTACCAGTTATTTTAATGACTGACTTGCAACTATCTCTAGGGAAACAATCTGTAGAGCCATTCGATTACAATAAAATAGAAATTCGCCGCGGTAAAATTGTTACTGACGACATTGAAGAAGCAGCTGATAAAGCATACTTCAAACGTTATGAGAATACAGAAGACGGTATTTCACCACGTGTGCTACCTGGTACATTAAATGGTATTCACCATGTAACAGGGGTTGAGCATGATGAAACAGGTAAGCCATCTGAAGCAACTGGTAACCGTCAAGTACAAATGGATAAACGTTTCCGTAAGCTAGAGGCATTGAAATTTGATAATCCAGTATTTTCAAATACGCCACACGAAGAAGCGGATATTTTATTAGTCGGCTTTAACTCAACACGTGGAGCTATTGAAGAAGTACAAGAACGATTAAATGCTCAAGGTATGAAGGTGAATCATGCACATATTCGTTTAATTCATCCATTCCCATCTGCTGAAGTGGCACCACTTGTAGCAAAAGCGAAAAAAGTAATCGTTGTAGAAAATAACTACACAGGTCAATTAGCAAATATTATGAAGATGAATATTGGTGGTCACGATAAAATCGAGACGATCACAAAATACAATGGTACACCATTCTTGCCAGGTGAATTAGAAAATCGTGTGAAGGAGTTGACTCGCTAATGGCAACATTTAAGGATTTTCGTAATACAGTGAAACCAAACTGGTGCCCAGGCTGTGGTGACTTCTCTGTACAAGCAGCGATTCAGCGCGCCGCGGCTAACGTTGGTATCGAACCAAACGAATTAGCAGTTATCTCTGGGATCGGCTGTTCTGGTCGTATTTCAGGTTACATTAATTCTTACGGTTTCCATGGTATTCATGGCCGTGCATTACCAATTGCACAAGGTTTGAAAATGGCTAACCGTGATTTAAACGTTATTGCTTCTGGCGGTGACGGAGATGGCTTTGCGATTGGTATGGGTCATACAATCCATTCCATCCGTCGCAATATTGACATCACATACGTTGTTATGGATAACCAAATTTATGGTTTAACAAAGGGGCAAACATCTCCACGTTCTGCTGCAGGATTTATTACAAAATCTACGCCAGGTGGTGCGATTGAACCTTCACTAAAACCATTAGAAGTCGCTTTAACTAGTGGAGCTACATTTGTGGCACAAGGCTTCTCAACAGATATTAAAGAGTTAACAGCTTTAATTGAAGCGGGCATTAATCATAAAGGCTTCTCATTCATCAACGTATTCTCACCTTGTGTTACGTATAACAAAGTGAATACGTATGATTGGTTTAAAGAAAACTTAACGAAGCTTGCTGATATCGAAGGCTATGACAATGCTGACCGTGCTATGGCAATGCGTACAGTGATGGAGCATGAAGGTTTAGTAACAGGTATTATTTATCAAGATACGGAAACAGCTTCATATCAAGAAAAAGTACCAGGCTACTCAGAGCTACCATTAACAGATATTGATATTAATATGAGCGAAAATGATTTTAATAAATTAGTGAAAGAATTTATGTAAATCAAATATTATACAACATGATAAAAAGCATTTGGGATGTCCTCATTCCAAATGCTTTTTATTTTTGAAAGACAATTATGTCAATAAAATTAATGTGTTAAAACATTGTTGCTGTCGCTTTGCTTTCGCACAAACAAAACCAAAACCTGCTGTTGCTGTCGCTTTGCTTTCGCACAAACAAAACCTGCTGCTGCCGCTACGTTGCACTCACGCTTTCGCGCAAAAGACATCTGTTGGCCTGAGACCCTGGAGCGAGCACCGCGAGTGAAGCGGCTCATCGGACGCCCCCAGGAAGCTTTGCTCTGTGCGAAAGCGTAGCGACAGCAAATGTTTTATCTGTGTGAAAGCGTAGCGACAGCAACAACAACAACAACAACAACAAAGCGCCCAGCCGGAACGGAAATCAACCCCTCGTTTTGCCGACAAAATAAATTTTCATAGTGAGATCTACAAAAAAAGTTCGCTATCCTTATAAAATCCTTATAATCATTTTTTACACTATAATCATCGAAAGGAAGATGATTATAGATGGAAGATATTATTTTACAAACAGAAAATCTTAGTAAAGGCTTTAAGGGGCAAAAAATTGTAGAGGATCTGTCGTTAACGATACGACGTAATACTGTTTATGGTTTACTCGGTCCTAATGGTGCTGGGAAATCAACAACGTTAAAAATGATTTCGGGGATGCTGCGTCCGAATGCAGGAAAAATACTTTTTAATGGACGTGAATGGAATCGTAATGATTTAAAAGACATGGGTGTATTAATTGAAACACCACCTCTTTATGAAAACTTAACGGCAAGAGAAAACCTCAAGGTTCGAACGATCGCCCTCGGGTTGCCACAGTCACGTATAGATGAAGTATTAAAAATTGTTGATTTGACTAATACGGGAAAAAAACGAGCAGGACAGTTTTCCTTAGGAATGAAACAGCGCCTTGGAATCGCTATTGCTCTATTAAACTACCCGAAGCTTTTAATTCTTGATGAGCCGACAAATGGTCTCGATCCGATCGGCATTCAAGAGCTTCGTAAACTAATTCGATCTTTTCCAGAGCAAGGGATTACGGTCATTTTATCTAGCCATATCCTGTCAGAGGTAGAACAGGTCGTTGATGAAATTGGGATCATTGCAGGAGGAAAATTAGGTTATCAGGGAGTTGCCCCACAAGGTCAGGAATTAGAATCATTATTTATGCAAGTAGTGACTGCTAATAGAAAGGCAGGCATGTAACATGATATCAATTATGAAGGCCGAAAGATTAAAGTGGAAAAAGACTTTTATTGTTAAATTAGTTTGGCTAGCACCCATTGTGGCGATAGTACTAACTGCATTTTTAATGGGAGGCAGTTTTTTTCAAAAGGGTGCTTATAATTGGTGGTATACAATGCTCTTACCAGGTGCTCTGACGATATGTTGTGCAGTAGTGGTGGAAAAAGATGCTAAATTAAAATACCATAGTATTCTCGCAATGCCGATTGATCTGAAGAAGATTTGGTTTGGCAAAATACTTGCATCTAGTGCCTGGTTGTTATTAATTTCACTTATTTTCTTTTCAGGAATTACTGTTGGTGGAATACTTTTTGGCAAGAGCTTTTCTTTCATAAATAGTCTTACAGGTAGTTTGTTAATTTTCGTAACGTTTTTATGGCAAATTCCACTTTGTTTATTCCTTGCAGCAAGATTAGGGACTTATACGGCTATTTTTATAAATTTAGTCGGCAATATTGCTGGTATGATTGCGTTTTCAAATGGGGATTTTTGGTATAGTGTTCCTTACGCCATTACAGCAAGACTAATATGTCCAACATTAGAGATTTTACCAAATGGTCTGCCAGTGCCTGAAGGTAGCCCGTTATTAAGCATGTCGGTTATAGTTCCAGGTATATTAATTGCTTTAACATGGTTTGCATTAATTAGCTTCTTTACTGCACGTTGGTTTCAGAAAAGGGAGGCGAAATAGTTCATGGTAATGTTAAGATTACTGAGAGCAGAGTTTCTTAAAACAAAAAGAACGCCATTTTTGTTCACACATCTAATTGTACCTATTATTATCTCAGGGATTTTTTTAGCATACTATACTTATTCACCGTGGGGTTTTAATGATAGGGTAACGGCTTATCTTCAAGCAGTAGCATGCGGGTTTCCAATTATTATTGGATTAGTTTGTGCAATGGCAGCGGAGCAAGAAGCAAATGCAGGACATTTTCAGGGGACGCTAACAGCTACTAAAACAAAAATAGTGTCCTATTTAAGCAAGTTGCTACTGTTATTGTTATTTAGTTTTGGAGCAATATTACTGTCTTTTGGTATTTTTAGTGTTGGCTTTATTGAACTTTTGCATGAAGATACTTTTGGTTATCGATTTTATTTTATAGCTGGATGTATTCTATTTGTAAGCTTTGCATTTTTATATATTTTACATTTTTTTGTTAGTCTTCATTTTGGTAAAGGTGCCTCAATCGGATTAGGTATTGTGGGATCACTAATAGTAGCCTTATTACTCACTGGATTAGGTGATGGCATTTGGTCATTTATACCTTATGGTTGGGGTGGTCACTTTGTTTCATTATGGACAATGAAAGCGTCAGGGGTTGACTTATCAATAGTGGAAGTAGGACTACAGGAAGGTATTATTGCTTCAGTATGCGGAACATTGTTCGCATTAGTCCTTTCTTGTTTTTGGTTTTGGAAATGGGAAGGAAGAAAATCTGATAATTAGGGTATGAAGAAATGATGAGGGTAGAAATATGGCAAAAATATTAGCAGTAGATGATGAAAAAGATATTTTAATATTGATAAAAAATGCATTACTAAAAGACGAGCATTTAGTAACGGCAATTTCTGATGCGACAGAAGTTAGTAAAATGGATCTTGGAGCCTTCGATTTAATTTTACTGGATGTGATGATGCCTGAAATAGATGGATTTACTCTATGTGGTCAAATACGTCATGCTGTAGATTGTCCCATCCTTTTTTTAACGGCTAAATCATTGGAGGAAGATCTAATGTATGGTCTAGGTCTTGGAGCTGATGATTATATTATCAAGCCGTTTGGAATTGGGGAGCTACGTGCAAGAGTGAATGCGCATTTGAGACGCGAAAAAAGAGAAAAACGTAGTATCCTTTTAGTAGATAACATTCACTTCAATTTATCTGGTAAAGAACTGTTTGTAAATGAGGAGAAGGTAATGCTGACAAAAAGCGAATATGAAATATGCGAATTTCTAGCTCGGAATCGAGGACAGGTGTTTTCGAAGGAAAAGATTTATGAAGCTATTTTTGGGTTTGATGGGAAGAGTGACAGTACTGCCATTACTGAGCATATTAAAAATATCCGTTCAAAGCTACATGCCTTTAATATTGACGTCATTGATACTGTTTGGGGGATCGGATATAAATGGAGACAGTAAAGCCCGCTAAAGGGACAAGGCTACATACTTTTTTTCTTCGATATCTCCTTTTCCTAAGTTTAGGCACCATTCTGTTAGTAGTACTGTTAATCGGTTTAACGTTGTTTGCTCTTTCTACTAACATCGTATTACCAGCAAATTATGCAGAAACTCAAATTTCATTATCTAGGGATCGTATTGCGTCTAGTAGTTCGGTTACAGATGAAATTATTCCAGACCTCGTGGACTACGCTGTTTTTTCTAAAGATGGACAATTTCTTTCAGGGAATCTTTCAGAAAAGGAAGCTTTTAAAGCTTGGGTTGCAATGAAAAAAGAGAAAGCTCAAAGTATCAACCAATTTTACTCGTTTATAGAGCGAGAAAATGAGGTTTGTATATTACGATATTATTTAGTACCTCAGTATCGTTCAGAAATTTTGAGAAAATATTTGCCTAACCCACAGCTTTTAGATATTCTGCTATTTATTGTAGGGGTTGTAACTCTAGCAACTGTCCTTGCAATCCATTTTGGAAGAAATCTAAAGAAAAAAATGTTTGGCTTGCAGGAAGCGATTGAAAAAATACAAAATCAAAATTTGGATTTTAAAATAAATACTTCAGGAATTCGTGAAATAGATGAAATATCCATTTCTCTTGAGCATATGAGGGAAGCTTTAAATAGCTCTTTAAAACAGCAATGGGAATCAGAACATACCCGTCGAGAACAAATTTCTGCTCTAGCCCATGATCTGAAAACACCTCTTACAATTATTCGGGGGAATGCAGAACTTTTACAGGATACTGAACAAGATGAAATACAAAGAGAATATAATGACTATATTCTGAAAAATACAATGGAAATAGAAAAATTCACGAAAGAGCTGATTGATTTATCGAAAATGAAAAATAATATTGCCCGTGAAAAAACGAATGTTAAAACGGATGTATTTATGACAGAAGTAGAGCATCAAATGAGAGCTCTTTCGTTGGAAAAAAAACTTCAAGTAGTTGTCCAAAAGGAAATGCTGCCCGTACTTATATGGATCGAAGAAGAGCAGTTCTATCGAGCTTTGATAAATGTTATTGCTAATGCGGTAGAGCACACACCTGAAAAAGGCAAGGTAACATTAACTGTGCAAGGTGCTGCTGATGTGATTCAATTTAACGTTACCGACAGCGGCTGTGGATTTTCTCCGAAGGATTTAAAAGAAGCTACCAAACAGTTTTATCGCGGAGACCCAAGTAGAAATGCAGGAAATCACCATGGGATGGGGCTATATATTGCCCAATCAATTGTTCAGAGTCATAGTGGAACACTGCAAATTGATAATGATTTAGCAGCAGGTGGAGGAAAAGTGACCATTACAATCCCAATCAATTTCACCTTGAAGTAATTGCTTTACTGTCACTTTGCTTTCGGAAAGTAAACCTCACGTTAAGGGATGAGTTTAATAAAATAGTTAGTTAACACTATTGATAAAATAACATGTGAAAAGAATGATTTTGGCAAATGTGCTAATATCATTCTTTTTGTTTTTGGAAAAAAGGAAAAAATGGGGGGCGTGTTCGGGCAATAATATTCTAAAAAATGCTACAATAAAAGAAAAAAGAAGAGGCGATGATGCACGTGGATAACGTCATTGATTTTATTGCAAAGAAAAGAGAGCGCGAAGAAAGGCAGCGCGCGCAGGATTTAGAAAAGTATGTTGCGACACAATGTAATTTCCATCAACCAGAAAATATTGATGCACTTGTTGAAGGGAAAATGATTGAAGTCAAAGATCATACGTTGTTTTTAGGTTTTCTCTCAATATTAAAAGATGAAAAAATTGATCCACTTGATATTTTTCAAGACGTATTTACATTAGAACCTTCCCGCTTTGAAATGTCCTACAATATGAGATGGTGGTCAGTCGTGCAGCTTGCATTTACATTTTTAACAATTTTAAAGGAAAACGAGCCACATACATATGCAGATTTTCTTGGTTTATAAAAATAATCTAGAGTGTGTGCACGTCTTGCAAAGCTACATTAACGTGCGCATACAAAACTAGATTCCTTCTTATTTCCTCTAAAAACTTTTACTTTCCCCATAAATTAATTATTGTTCATAGATTTTCATAATCCCTTCATAATTTTTACTAAATATTTTACTGTCCTCCATACTTGCTTAATGTTTGTTTCTTAATATAGGTTTTATATCGTGTGGTGGTATAAGTGAAGGTATCGTATACGATTATGATTTGGATGAATCGTTAATTTCTAAAAAAATGCTTAATCACAGTAAGATGAACTTTTTACTATTGGATGCAACAAAAATAAATGGGAAGTCCTTTTATCAAATATGTCACATAGAAGAGTGCTCAGAAATTCTTTGTGATATAGCTTGTCCGTTGGAATGGCAAGCGTATGAGGAAAAGTGGACAGTATGCAATGGAGGGAAAAGCGAATGATTGATTATCATGTACATTTAGAGGAAGGCCCATATTCATTTCGTTGGCTGGAACGTACTTCTCAGGCAATTAGATTTTTTAATGAAGAAGGAGGAGCGGCAAAAGGTTCTAAAGCATTTATAGAGTTGCAAATGAAGCAGTTATCAGAGCGATTACAAAGTGGCTGCTATAGCGAGGAATGGTTAGATTTATATTTACAACAGGCAAAGCAGCTCGGTTTGCGAGAGGTTGGCATTGTCGATCATCTCTATCGTTTCAAGGAGACGCGAGCATATTTTGAGCGTTATATGCAGTTAGATGACAATGAAGTTGGTAGAGCTCAGCGTTACTGGCTTGATAGTGTGATGACAGAAAGCATGGATGATTTTGTGTCAGCTATTAATCGTGCAAAGGAAAAGTGGAGTCTGCACGGTATTTCCTTAAAGCTAGGCATCGAGGCGGATTATTTTGTCGGCGGCGAGGAGGAATTAGCAACATTACTGGAAGGATATCCGTGGGATTACGTTATCGGATCCGTCCATTTTGTAGATGGTTGGGGATTTGATAACCCTCAAACGCAATACATATTTGAGGACATGGATGCTACTACATTACAGCAGAACTATGAGCGTTTCTTTGCTACAGTCGAAAAAATGATTCACTCAAGTATGTTTGATTTTGTAGCACACTTGGATAACTTTAAAGTATTTAATTATAAAGTGGAGGACGCTATTTTTCTCGATTCTTGGTATGAAAGTATAGCCAAAGCGCTCGTTACAACAAATACTGCCACTGAATTGAATGCGGGCCTGTATTATCGTTATCCAGTAAACGAGATATGCCCTGGCCCTCGCTTCCTTCAAATATTAATGGAACAGGGAGTAGCCTTTACAGTTTCCTCAGATGCGCATTTCCCGGACGATTTAGGTAAATTTACATTTGCCAATGCAGATTTGCTTAAGAGCTTAGGTGTTCAATCTATTGTCGGCTTTGAACAGCGTGTGAAAAAATTAATTGACATATAGCATTCAGTAGTTCATAAGCATAGAGGCACTGAAACAAAAATGAGTTTTCTTATTTAATAGGAGCTTCATTTTTGTTTCAGTGTTTTTCGAATACTTTAAGAAAATTACAGACTTGTAGTATTAAGTACAGGACAAGCCGCATATAAAAGTGAATAAATTCATTTTTATCATGAGAGGCGAGTAAAATTGTCAAAAACAGTTGATCAACCCTTTTTACCAGTTATTATACAATCAGGTCAATATGCATATGGGGTAGCCCGTTCCTTTTATGAGGCGTATCGTATGAAAAGTCTTGTATTAGAGCCAGCTATGAAAACAAAAGATATTCGAACGCTCTTACTAGGTGGGGCGCTAGGAATAGCGACTCAAAATAGTGATATTCTGGATTTTCAATATGTGGACCGTTTAGATGAACCAGATTATTTTGTACAAGCTTTAATAGAAGTGGCGATGCAGTTCAAACATAAAAAATTAATCCTTCTTGTATGTGATTGTACTTATGCGGAGCTGATCATTATTAATAAACAGACACTACAACATTATTTTATTTTGCCTTATTTAGATGAGGATGTAATGAAGCGGGTTCAAACAAAGGAAGAATTTTATAAGCAATGTGATTTATACAATTTAAAATATCCCAAAACGATTGTATTGACAAAGGCACATCGTGTAACAAGTGAAATACCCTTCGATTATCCGATAATCATCAAGCCTTCGAATTTCGTTGAATATACGCGTTGTTCCTTCCCTGAGAAGAAAAAAGTATTTCTTGTAAAAAATGAAGAAGAGAAGCGGCATATTATTAAAAGCATTTATCGCTCTTCCTATAAAGATTCTTTAATTCTTCAAGAGTTTATTCCAGGTGATGATTCTTATATTCGGGTATTAGACGTTTACGTAGGGAAGGACAAGAAGGTTAAACTGATGTGTTTAGGGAACAAGCTCCTTGAAGATCCATCACCACAAAATATTGGAATCTCCTTGGCGATTATGACAGATTTCGATAAACAGCTTATGGACAACTTGCGCTATTTTTTGGAGGGCATTGGCTATAGTGGTTTTGCGAATTTTGATATGAAACTAGATGTTCGTGACGGGGAATTTAAAATATTTGAAATGAACTTACGATCCGGTGCCTCAAGCTATTACGTGACAGCAAGTGGTCATAACTTAATGCAGTGTGTTGCTAATGATTATGTATTCAATGTGCATCAAGAGCTAACGTATGTACAGACGAGGCATTTGTGGTCACTCGTTCCAAAAAGATTGTTATTTAAAGGCTTGAAAAATGTAAAACTGAAAATAGAAGCTAAGCAATTAATAAAACAGGACAAGTATTCGAATGCTCTATATTTTAAAGAGGATATGAATGTAAAGCGTTGGGTAAAGCTTAAACTATATAATTTTTATTTAAATCTAAAATATAAAAAGTACTACAAATAAGCTCAAGATAAGGACCGAACATTTAATGTGGATTCCTATTATTGTGGAGTTCTAAAAGAAGCAAAGCGGTGTTGGGAAAACTCAGCAAACTACGTGTAATTAAGTCTAAACCGCGACATTTAGTACACAAGCCTTGTAGGATGTTGCAATTATTCAGTATAATAGTAAAACGGGATTTCAAATGTATGGAATTCGTTTGAAAGGAGTTACCTGATTGCAATGAATGAAGAACAACGCTTAGCTAATCAACAAGTCAATCAACCAAAAAAAGAAGACAAGCCTGAAAAGGATTATAGTAAATATTTTGAAACGGTCTTTACGGCACCTTCATTAAAAGATGCTAAAAAACGTGGGAAAGAAGATGTTAAGTACCATAAAGACTTTAACATTGCAGAAGAGTTTGCAGGTATGGGGACAGGGCGTACTTTCTATATTCGTACGTATGGCTGCCAAATGAATGAGCATGATACGGAAGTTATGGCTGGGATTTTTATGCAGCTAGGATATACGCCTACAGATATAATTGACGAAGCTGACGTCGTATTATTGAATACGTGTGCCATCCGTGAAAATGCAGAAAATAAAGTATTTGGAGAACTTGGCTTTCTGTTAAAATATAAACGTAAAAATCCAGAAATGTTGATCGGGGTTTGTGGCTGTATGTCACAGGAAGAATCCGTCGTCAATAAAATTTTAAGAAGTTATCCGCATGTCGATATGGTGTTTGGTACACATAATATTCACCGTTTACCGAACATTTTAAAAGAAGCATATATGTCTAAGGAAATGGTCATTGAGGTTTGGTCTAAAGAAGGCGATGTAATTGAAAATCTGCCGAAAAAACGTCTTGGCTCCATTAAAGCTTGGGTAAATATTATGTACGGCTGTGATAAATTCTGTACGTATTGTATTGTACCTTATACGCGTGGTAAGGAACGTAGTCGCCGTCCAGAAGAAATCATTGCTGAAGTTCGTGAACTAGCGGCTGCAGGTTATAAAGAAATTATGCTTTTAGGACAAAATGTCAACGCTTACGGTAAGGATTTTGAGGATATTGAATATCGACTTGGTGATTTGATGGATGAATTACGAAAAATCGATATCCCGCGTATTCGATTTACAACGAGTCATCCACGTGACTTCGATGATCATTTAATCGAAGTACTTGCAAAACGTGGTAACTTAGTTGAGCATATTCACTTACCAGTACAATCTGGTTCAAATGATGTGCTAAAAATTATGGCGCGTAAATATACACGTGAGCATTTCCTTGGATTAGTAGCGAAAATTAAAGCGGCTATTCCGGAAGTAACACTAACGACTGATATTATCGTAGGTTATCCTAACGAAACTGAAGAACAATTTGAGGAGACATTATCCTTGTACCGTGAAGTAGGTTTTGAAATGGCCTTTACTTATATTTATTCTCCTCGTGAGGGTACACCTGCTGCCAAAATGGTGGATAATGTACCTGAAGAAGTGAAAAAAGAACGTCTTCACCGATTAAATGCGGTTGTAGGGGAATACTCTCGCAAAGCATTAGAGAGCTTGAAGGGTGAAATAGTAGAAGTATTAGTCGAAGGAACGAGTAAAAAACGTGATGATGTGTTAGCTGGATACACGCGTAAAAACCGTCTTGTAAACTTTAAAGCCCCAGCAGATCTAATTGGTCAATTAGTGAAAGTAAAAATAGTTGAAGCTACTTCATATTCACTAAGTGGTGAATTTGTAGAAGTAGTAAAAAATGAAAAGGTGGAAGCGTAAATGACACAAGTATTATATACAAAAGAAGATTTAATCAAGAAGTCACATGAAATTGCGCATATGATTGCCAATACGCCAGAAGTTGAATTTTTCAAAAAGGCAGAAGCACAAATTAATGAAAACCAACAAGTACGTGAGCGTATTGCAAGTTTAAAAAGCCTACAAAAGCAAGCTGTTAATTTCCAACACTTAGGAAAAGAAAAAGCGCTTAAATTAATTGAAGATAAAATCGAAAAAATCGAAGAAGAAATCAACGCCATCCCAGTAGTTCAACAATTTAAAGAATCTCAGGGGGATGTAAATGATTTATTACAACTAGTGTCAAACACAATTGCGAACAATGTTACAAATGAGATTGTTCGATCAACGGGTGGGGATTTACTTCGTGGTGAAACTGGCTCATACGTAGCAAATACAACACCAGGCAGCTGCTCATAAAAATAATAGAAGAAATAGCTCGAATGAATGCTTTCATTCGAGCTTTACTATTGTTAAAAAGTTATTGTGTCAATGAAATGAAGATGCTTGTTCAATAGTATGTCTCTTCAGCAAAACGAGGGGTTGATTTCCGTTCCGACTGGGCGCTTTGTTGTTGCTGTCGCTACGCTTTCGCACAGGGCAAAGCTTCAATATTCATAGATATTAGCGTGTTTCTGACAACATACTATGTAAAATGAATTTAATTCTTAATTCGATTCTATAAAAATATATGTTCACCCAATAGGCGCTACCTGCATATGATGGAGTGAAAAGAGTCGAAGGAGGAATTGCGCTGAAACGTTTACGACAAATCGTGACGAGAGCAGTAGTTGCCAAGGGGAAGAAGAGAACAGAAGAACGTGTAACATTATGTCCATCAAATAAGCCGACAAGCATTCTCGGTTGCTGGGTTATTAATCATACTTGCTCCGCGAAAAAAGTCGGTAAATTTGTAGAAGTATCAGGGAAGTTTGATGTCAATGTATGGTATGCCTATAGTAATCATTCGAAAACAGCAGTGTTTTCTGAAACGGTGCACTATAAAGACAAAGTGAAGCTTTCATTTAGAGAAGGCGAAGTAAGTGTTGGTGATGATGTACGTGTACGTGTCATTCAAGAGCCAAACTGCATAGAGGCAATCATTTCTCCATGCGGTACGAAATTTGAAATCTTAGTAGAACGTGAAGTCGTTGTAGAGGTAATGGGAGAAACGACGATTTGTATTAGTGTACATCCACTAGATTTCGAAGAAGAATGGAACTTTGAAGAGAGCTCATCTTCGTCTTCATCTAGCTCCAGTTCCAGCTCATCGTCTAGCTCTAGTGAAGAAGGTAGGTTTGTTTTAGAGTCCTCATCGTTTCCTGATGAACGACCAAGATAATATTGAAGATTTAATACATGCGAAGCGCTAGAATCTTAAAAAAGGTGAATTAAGCGTTTCGCATGTATCTTTTGTTATAATAAAAATATCTATATGGTTAGAGCGAGGGAATTATTAAAATGACAACATATACACCAATGATGCAACAGTATTTGCAGGTAAAGGAAGATTACAAGGATGCCTTTTTATTTTTTAGATTAGGCGACTTTTACGAGATGTTTTTTGAGGATGCTATTAATGCCTCACAACTGTTAGAAATTACATTAACGAGCCGAGATGCTGGTGCAAAAGAGCGAATTCCAATGTGTGGTGTTCCACATCATTCGGCAAAAAATTATATTGAAACACTTGTGCAAAAGGGCTATAAGGTTGCAGTTTGTGAGCAAACAGAAGATCCGAAGCAAGCAAAAGGTGTAGTGAAGCGTGAAGTCGTACAACTTATTACACCGGGTACGATTATGGAAGGTAAGTCGCTCGATGGTAAATCTAATCATTTTATTGGCGCAGCGGAGCAATTTGATGATACGACATTTGGCTACGCTTATTTAGACTTATCTACAGGTGAAGCAGTAGCCTCCTCTATTGAGGGCGACGGTAAAGCGCTTTTAATGCAAATGCAGGCATACGGAATTCGCGAATTAATTGTCACAGAAAATTTGCAACTGCTATTAGCAGAGCATGCAGTCAATGTCGGTATCGTCCTTTCTATTGAAACAGATGAAATGACGTTGGCTAAAGCTGCACATTATGTAGAAGCGGTGCCGAATGATTTACAAATTGCTTGCCTTCGTTTACTTCATTATATCGATAAAACACAAATGCGTTCATTATCACATATTCAAACATTTACGTATAATGAAATGAAAAATTATTTACGAATTGACTCTAGCTCTAAGCGTAATTTAGAGCTAATTCAATCTATTCGCGGCGGCGATCAAAAGGGCACGCTTTTATGGTTGTTAGATGACACCGTGACTGCAATGGGCGGGCGAAAATTAAAGCAATGGTTACACCAACCTCTTGCTTCACGTTCTGCCATTGAAGCGAGACTAGCGAATGTCACGGATTTGTTAGAGGAGTATTTTGTAAGAACAGAGCTTCAAGCCTCTTTAAAACAAGTATACGATTTAGAGCGTTTAGCTGGACGTGTAGCTTTTGGTAATGTAGGTGGACGTGATTTAGCACAGCTACGTGATTCATTGCGTCAAGTACCTGTAATTCAGCAGCAATTACGTGGTGCTAATAAGGAAACATTGCAAAAGCTAGGTGTAGCACTTGATACGTGTGAGGATGTAGAGGCACTTTTAGCCCGTGCAATTACGGACAACCCACCAATTACGATTAAAGAGGGTGACGTCATTCGCGATGGCTATAATGAGCGTTTAGACGAGCTACGCTATGCCTCGCGGAATGGGAAAGATTGGATTGCACAGCTAGAGCAAGAGGAACGGGCGAAAACAGGCATTAAAAACTTGAAAATCGGCTACAATCGAATTTTCGGTTATTATATTGAAATTACGAAATCTAATATCCATTTAGCTGATTTAACTCGCTATGAACGTAAGCAAACTTTGGCAAATGCTGAACGTTATATTACGCAAGAGCTTAAGGAAAAAGAAGCATTAATTTTAAATGCGGAGGAAGAAAGTTTAACGTTAGAATATAATTTGTTTGTGGAAATACGTGATGAATTAAAGGCGTTTATTCCACGTGTACAAGCATTAGCGGCAAGCATTAGTGAGCTGGATGTACTAGTAAGTTTTGCGAGTGTTTCAGAGAAGTATCGTTTTACGAAGCCTGAGTTTCATGAAGGGCGTGCGCTAGAAATTATTGAAGGGCGCCATCCAGTTGTTGAGAAAATGCTCAATAAGCAAATGTATGTACCAAACGATTGTGTTCTTGAGGATAATAACAATATGATGCTGATTACAGGTCCGAATATGTCCGGTAAAAGTACGTATATGCGTCAAGTTGCACTAATTGTTGTGATGGCACAAATGGGCTGTTATGTGCCTGCTGAAAAAGCTAGATTACCAATTACAGATCAGATTTTTACACGCATTGGTGCCGCAGATGATTTAGCAGCGGGACAATCAACCTTTATGGTGGAGATGTTAGAATCTCAGCATGCTATTACGCATGCTACAAAAAATAGTTTAATGCTATTTGATGAAATTGGTCGCGGGACATCTACTTATGATGGGATGAGTCTTGCTCAATCTATGATGGAATACATCCATGATAAAATTGGAGCAAACACACTGTTCTCAACTCACTATCATGAATTAACGGCACTTGAAAAGGAGCTTCCTCGACTGCAAAATGTACATGTATCTGCTACTGAAAAAAATGGCACGGTTGTCTTTTTGCATAAGGTGAAAAAGGGGGCTGCTGATAAATCTTACGGGATTCATGTAGCACAGCTTGCCCAATTACCAGAGGAAATTTTAACAAGAGCACAAGTACTGCTTGAAAACTTCGAGGCGGGACGCGAGGCAGGACACGAAGCCGAAAACGAAGCAGCAGTAGTACAGGAAGTTGATGAAAAGACAATGCAAATGTCCCTATTTACAGAGGAAGAACCAATTTCTCCTGCAGAATCTGAGGTGCTTAAAAACCTAGAAAAAGTAAATATTCTAGGCACTTCACCAATGCAAGCGATGAATATTTTATATGAATTACAGCAACAACTAGTAAATGCAAAAAAGTAAAGGAGTGATGCGCTATGGGAAAAATACAAATTATGGACGAGTGGCTGTCCAATAAAATCGCGGCAGGGGAAGTAGTAGAAAGACCGGCCTCTGTAGTTAAAGAGCTTGTTGAAAATGCCATTGATGCAGGAAGTACGTCCATTGATGTTTTTTTACTAGAAGCGGGCCTCACTTCAATTCAGGTCATTGATAATGGTAGTGGTATGGACGAAGAGGATGCATTAATATCATTCTCTCGTCATGCGACAAGTAAAATTCATCAGGAGCATGATTTATTTCGAATTCGTACACTTGGCTTCCGGGGTGAGGCATTAGCTTCCATTGCATCAGTGTCAAAAATGACACTGATTACATCAAATGGTGAATCAGGAACGTATTTAGAGCTTGAGGGTGGGCATATCGCCACACATAAACCTGGCCCTTTGCGTAAGGGAACAGATCTTACAATAGCCCAGCTATTTTTCAATACACCCGCTCGATTAAAATATATGAAAACAATACAAACCGAGCTTGGACATACAATTGATCTAATGAACCGCCTTGCGCTCGGAAATCCACAAATTGCGTTTAGATTGCTGCATAACGGCCAGCAATTGTTACAAACAAATGGACGAGGGGATGTTCAGCAAGTATTAGCGGCCATTTACGGTGTGCATAATGCTAAGAAAATGGTGGCATTCAGTGGAGAATCACAGGATTATAAAATTTCTGGCTTTGTATCACTACCTGAGGTGACTCGTGCCTCGAAAAACTATATGTCGTTATTTGTGAATGGTCGCTGGGTGAAGCATTATTTAATACAAAAAGCGATTGTAGATGCTTATCATACGTATTTGCCCATTGAACGTTTTCCGATTGTAGCGCTCTTTATAGAGGGAGATCCTTATTTAACAGATGTCAATGTTCATCCTGCCAAGCATCAAATACGTTTAAGTAAGGAGCCTGAGCTTCTTAAGCTAATTGAGGAAACGATACGAGAGGAAATCCGCCATGTTATTCGAGTACCGCAAATGGAGAAGAAGGAGAAAGTGGCAAAGTCTGAGACGGAGCAGTTAAATATTTGGAAACCTGCACCGAAGCTTAATGTGGAGAAAATGAATGCTATTGTAGAAAAGCTTTATGATGTACAAACTGTTCAGGAATCCAACACATTAGATCCGATAGTGCCACAATCTGAATCCGTCCCTACTGCTATTGAAGATAGCTGGCAACCGACACCAGTGATGGAAGTGAATCGTCCTGAAGAAGAAGTGACGCTAGAAGAGCCAATGGAAGTTTTGGAGGATGAGCCTACGAAGGAACCATTCCCTGCACTTGAAGTGGTAGGGCAAATTCACGGCACATATATTGTTGCGCAAATGGAGGATGGCTTTTATTTAATTGATCAGCACGCAGCTCAGGAACGTATTAAATATGAATTTTTCCGTGAAAAGGTCGGTCAGGTGAACCCAAATGAGCGTCAGGCTTTATTGCTGCCATTGACTTTCCATTATGCTGCTGACGAGGCTCTTATTTTAAGAGAAAATCGACAGGAGTTAGAAGCTGTAGGCGTATTTTTAGAGGAATTTGGGCAGGCATCATTTGTCGTGAGAGAGCATCCGAGCTGGTTCCCTAAAGGGGAAGAACAGGAAATTATTGAGGACTTAATTGAACAAGTGTTGACAACTAAAAAAGCGGACGTCAAAAAACTACGTGAAGCGGCAGCGATTATGATGAGCTGTAAAAAGTCGATAAAGGCCAATTATTATTTAACGAAAGAGCAAATGGAAGTGTTATTGCGAGATTTACGCAATGCCGACAATCCATTTACATGTCCGCACGGACGTCCAGTACTTATTCATTTTACATCTTATGAAGTGGAAAAAATGTTTAAACGGGTAATGTAATTGAAGTGGAATTAGAATTTCTATGCTTAACATTATTGTTAGTTATATAGGATGGCATATTTAGTAGAAGTTACACGTATTTTCAATTTATAGCAAATGGGGGAGAAAGGTATGTTTTCATTTGAGCATCGTCCTAAAATTATGCATTTTTTAGAGCAATATAGCTTTGACGTTTTAGTCATTGGTGGAGGCATTACTGGTGCTGGCATAGCACTTGATGCAGCCTCGAGGGGGTTATCAGTCGCTTTGATTGAGAAGCAGGATTTTTCTGCTGGCACATCAAGCCGTTCAACAAAGCTTATTCATGGTGGACTTCGTTATTTAAAGCAACTTGAAGTAGGTGTAGTAGCCGAGGTTGGGCGTGAGCGTGAAATTGTTTATGACAATGCTGTTCACGTGACAACGCCTGAAAAGATGTTACTACCATTATATAAGAAAGGCTCACTTGGACCTTTTACAACATCAATGGCACTGAAGGTATATGATCGATTAGCAGGTGTTAAAAAGCATGAACGCAGAACAATGTTAAACGCTCAAGAAACGGCAGAGCTAGAGCCTTTACTCAATCAAGATGAGCTTATTGGTGGTGGCTATTACGTTGAATATCGTACAGATGATGCCCGTCTAACAATTGAAGTGTTGAAAAAAGCTGTGGAATACGGGGCACTTTGTTTAAATTATGCGGAAATGACAGGGTTTTTATATGAGAAGAAAAAGCTTGTTGGAGCACAAGTGACGGATCATGTTACAGGGAAAACAATGGAAGTGCATGCTGCGCAAATCGTCAATGCAACTGGACCTTGGGTGGACGAGGTTCGCCAAAAGGATAAAGTAGCAGACAAAAAACAATTACGTCTCACAAAAGGAGTTCATATTGTCCTTGATCAAAAGGATTTTCCATTACAGCAAGCCGTGTACTTTGATATAGTGGATGGGCGTATGGCCTTTGCAATTCCACGTGATGGTAAAACGTATGTAGGAACAACAGATACAGTTTACGAGGGAGACCCTACACATCCGGTCGCTACCCAGGAGGACGTTGATTATTTAATTGTAGCTGCAAAAACAGTGTTTCCAACTGCAAATATTTCAAGAGATACGGTTGAATCGTCGTGGGCAGGTGTGCGTCCACTTATTTATGAAAAAGGCAAGAATCCATCCGAAATTTCACGCAAAGATGAGATATGGACGGCTCCAAGTGGGCTAATAACAATTGCTGGTGGAAAATTAACGGGTTACCGTCAAATGGCAGAAACAATCGTTGATAAAATTGTGAAAATCCATAAATATAAGCACGCAAGTCCATGTGTGACACGTGAGTTATCACTTTCCGGTGCAAAGGGCATTAATGCCATTAATTTCCCTGATTATAGTTCTTATAAAGCTAAAGAGGGCGTTCAGTATGGCCTTAATTATGATGAAGCAAAACAGCTTGTACAAAAATATGGGACAAATGTTGACGCATTATATAACCAGGTGAAATATTTACATGAGCATGGAAGTACGATGCCTTTAGTTTTACATGCCATGTTACTTTATGGCATAGAAGCAGAAATGGTGTATACGCCAAGTGATTTCTTTATTCGTCGAACAGGCTTATTATACTTCGATATTGATGCAGTAAAACGTTATAAACAGCAGGTCATTCAAGTTATGCAACAACATTTTCACTATACAGAGTCACAAAGAAATACTTATGTAGCTCAACTAGAGCAAGCTATTTTAGATGCAACAAATTTTGCAGAGGAAGGAGTGTAAGCAATGGAGCGTTATATTGAAATGTCAGATGGTCATTTTCTGTTTACACGAACATTAAAGCCATCAAATCCATGTATTGGTCATATTCATATATTGCATGGGATGGCGGAGCATAGTGGACGTTATGTGACATTTGCCAATAGCCTAAACGAAGCGGGCTACGCAGTGACAATGCATGATCATCGAGGGCATGGAGAAACAGCTGCTTATAATGGCACATTAGGTTTTTTTGCTGAACAAAATGGGTTTGATCGTGTCGTAGAGGATGCGCATGAAGTAGTAACATTTTTGCATGAACAATTTGCTGATGTACCATTAATTATATTTGGTCATAGTATGGGATCGTTCATTACTAGAAGATATATACAATTGTACAGCGATCAAGTGGATCATGTGATTCTATGTGGAACAGGGAATGTTACAGCATTGCATACGATGGGGAATTTAGTAGCGAAAGTATTAGCCAAACAGCTTGGTAAAGAGACAGAGAGCAAGTTATTAAATAAGCTGAGCTTTGGTAGCTTTAATAAACAGTTCCCGAATTCGAAGACTGCTTATGATTGGATATGTTCAGTAGAGGACGAAGTGGAAAAATATATAGATGATCCGTATTGCGGCTTTATCCCAACAAATCAATTTTTTGTCGATTTAACAACAGGTTTCAGGTCGTTAAATCGAAAAAGTGAAATAGCAAAGGTAAAGAAGGACTTACCGATATTATTGATAAGTGGTAGCAAAGATCCAGTAGGAGAACAAGGTCAAGGTGTGTACGCTGTTGCAGAACAATTTACAGAAGCAGGCATACAGGACGTGACGGTCTACTTATTTGAGGATAAGCGCCATGAAATCCTAAATGAGGATAATCGAGAGGCAGTCTATCAAGTTTTATTACGGTGGTTAGAAAAATATGATACAAAATAAAATACAACAGGCAGAGGTCGTAGCAATCGTAGGACCTACAGCATCTGGGAAAACAGCACTAAGCATTGAGTTAGCGAAAAAATATAATGGAGAAATCATCAACGGTGACTCCATGCAAATCTATCGAGATTTAGATATTGGTACAGCTAAAATTACGGAAGAAGAGATGGAGGGTGTACCCCATCATTTACTAAGTTTCAAAGAGCCAACAGAACCCTTTTCAGTAGCTGACTATCAAAAATTAGTACGAGCTAAAATTGCAGAAATTCAAATGCGTGGCAAGCTACCGATTATTGTAGGGGGCTCAGGTTTATATGTGCAGGCAGTACTCTTTGATTTTCAATTTACAGAGGAGCAGGTAGATGAGGTGGCACGAAAAGCCTATTATGATGAGCTGGAGAAATTAGGTCCAGAGGTGATGCATGCTAGGCTGAAAAAACTTGATCCACAAACAGCGGAGACAATTCATCCAAATAATACTCGCCGTGTCATACGTGCGTTAGAGATGATTGAGCTTAGTGGCGTCTCAAAGGCATCCGAAGAACACAATCGTGGGGAGGTTCCGCTGTACAATCATGTGATTTTAGGGCTCGGGCAAAATATGTCACGTGAAGTGCTCTATGATCGTATTAACCGTCGTGTTGATATAATGATGGAAAAAGGGCTTTTAGAAGAAGTAAAGGGCTTATGGCAGAAAGATATTCGTGGTGTGCAATCAATCCAAGCAATCGGCTACAAAGAATTATACGATTACTTAGATGGTAAATGCTCTTTAGAAGAGGCGATTGACAGCTTAAAGCAAAATTCTCGCCGCTATGCGAAAAGACAGCTAACATACTTCCGAAACAAAATGGATGTCTATTTTGTTAAAAATAACGAAAGACTTTAATTAATTTCTAAAAATTACTAATTGATAAATTGGTAGAACATGCTACTATAGGAATGAATAGGTAGAAAGAGAGTATAGGGAGGCATATTTGATGAAATCAATTAACTTGCAAGATACATTCTTAAACCATTTACGTAAAAATAATGTTTTTGTAACTGTGTTTTTGTTAAATGGATTTCAGTTAAAAGGAACTGTGAAATCCTATGATAATTTTACAGTAATGTTACTAGATGCTGATAACAAACAACACCTTATTTACAAACACGCTATTTCTACATTTGTTCCAGCGAAGCAAGTGGATTTTTTAGAGACAGATAACTAGAGTAAAACAGTTAGTGTTCTTGACACTAGCTGTTTTTTTGCCTTCAGGCTATAATGTAAGAGGAAATTGACATATTGGAGGACTACACAGATGAAATCTATGGATACAACAGAAGTATTAGAACTATTAGATGCGAACGAAGACCTATACATTATTGATGTTCGTGAAGAGGATGAGGTAGCACAAGGCATGATCCCAGGTGCTCAACACATTGCTCTTGGGACAATCCCTGAGCGCTTAGAAGAATTAGATGCTTCTAAGCCATACATTATCGTTTGTAAGGCAGGCGGACGTTCAGCAAATGCTTGTGCATACCTAGAAGCTCAAGGCTTTGACGTAACAAACCTTGAAGGCGGCATGCTTGCTTATGATGGAGAGTTAGAGTTTAAATAATGACATACTAAAAAAGAAAGAGCCTTTTAATATTTGCTCTTTCTTTTTTTCTTGCGCTTATTTTTTTAGTGAGTCTATAATAAGGCTAAAATTTTTTTCGAAATGATTGTATGGATTTTCATTTTTTGGCTCACGGATTTTTAGGTTGTAACAGGCAAAGTTTAAACCGGCACCGTAAACTTGTAATGCGCCATTCGCAAGATCGCCGTTCTGAAGAAGTTCAATACCTTCCTTTAAGAAGGTTTCGCTCTCATCGAAGTGACATTCAGTAATGTTTTTATTTCCATTGTAAAATAACTTGAGGTTTTCAATGATTTTATTCGCTGTATCTTCACTTATTGAAGCGTCTACATTGATTAATAATTGGTTTATCGGTTTTACTAGCTGAGCATATAGGCTATCATAATTTTCACATGTTTCAGCAATGGCGTTTCTTAGCTCTTTTGTATCCATCGTCTCTTCTCCAATCTTTTTAATTTTGTTCTCCCGTACATTGTATTAACTCCTATACTTATCTAGCATGCTAGTTTTCAATTAATTTTTATCGTTTTAGTACTTATCAAAAAATAGTATCTAGATTGAATATTCAGAAATATGTTACAATTAATTTCGTTAAGGAGGGATAAGTATGTATCGAACAATAGCACCCCCAACAATGTCTTTACAGTAGAATCTACTGTTTAGGCATTCGATAAAAGCTTGCTAATTCTCAATAGATTCTACTGTATATCGGAGACTATATACATGTAGAAAGAAGGAATTAGAAATGAGCGGAAAACTATCTTTTATTGTATCAATGATTATTTTTGGCGCTGTCGGTGTTTTTGCAAAATACATTAAATTGCCTTCAAGTGAAATAGCCTTTTGGATGAGTCTTATTGGCTCTTGTTTTTTACTTTTGGTGTTCCTTTCTAAAAAAGAAAAATTTACGAAAACAACTATTTTGCAAAATAAATGGCCATTGATACTTTCGAGCTTTGCTTTATGCGGCAATTGGATTTTTCTTTTCCAAGCGTACAAGGAAACAACCATCGCAAATGCAGCGCTAAGTTACTATTTTGCTCCAGTACTAGTAATTTGTTTATCACCAATCGTTTTGAAAGAGAAAATATATGCACGGAAAATCTTTTATGTTTGTGTTGCGCTAGTAGGCCTGTATTTTATCGTCCAAAGTCAAACTACCGAAACGAGCGAACATTATATCGGAATTGTCTATGGGCTTATTGCAGCTTGTTTCTATACAATAGTTACATTCACCAATAAGTATATCCGTGGATTAAAAGAACCTGATAATACGATTATTCAGCTTGCTTTAGCAGCGTTATTCCTTGCGCTTTATCTTTTTGGGACCAATGGGTTCCAAATAATGCAAATTGATATGAAATCAATTAGTTTACTTATAGCATTGGGTATTGTCCATGCTGGGATCGGCTTCTATTTGTTCTTTTTCGGAATGCGTCATCTAAAAGGGCAAAGTATAGCTATTTTAAGCTATATTGATCCGCTAACATCATTACTGATTTCGACGATGATTATAGGAGAGAAAATGACGACATTACAAGTACTAGGCGCTATCCTTTTACTCGGCGCAACATTCCTGAGTGAAATAGATAAAACAAAGTTGATATCACAGCAATAAACGGACAGAAAGCTCCCGAAAGCCTTTTGGGTATTAGGGAGCTTTTAGTAAAGGGGAATAGTATTAGTTTTAGTTTTATCCCCTAAAGAACGTTTTAATATTTTTGAAGAAAGCATTCAGTTTATCGTATCTGATACTGTTCTGTTATCCGTATTAAATGTCACTTTTATTCCATCTTTATGAAACTTATAAATCGGATATTCCGAATAATGATGAACAGCTTTCGTTTGGACATTACGTGTTGGACACATTTCAAGCACTACCTGTCTTTCTTTCACATTCTTATATGCCTCGGCACAATCTTTAATAAATACTCCGTGTCCTAATCTTTCAGCACCAACAGTTCAACAGCCTCTAGAACGTTTTTACCAATTCCTGTTTCACCGCATGAATAGTGACGCTGTAGCCATATTGGCTAAAGCGATTGGATCTACGAATTTTTCACAAAATCCTTCTTCTTCGGATGCATATAGGTCAATTGCTACTACACCTTTTCCAAGGAACTTTTTCCTCTTTTCAACCACCTCGAATGCACTTTCTACAGACATCGTCCTCACGCAAGCCAGGATTATATTTCTCTTTATTTCGTAACAGCTTTCAGCGTCTCTCGCCCCATCTATAACAGATTAAATAATCTCTTCCAAATCCCTTTAAAACCGACTTCCTCTACAACTTTTGCGGAAAGACCGTTATGGGCTTCTGTTAAAAATTCAAGTTTATTTGAATATTTTTTTTTAGGCTGTTTTCGCAAAGATTGTTGCTCTTCAACTAACCTTTCTTGTTACACTAACAGGGTAGGATAGTTTAATAAGGAATGCTAAAATAGCCTTAATTTCAAAACGATTTTATTTAATACTGCTTAAAAAAAGTAGGTAGGGAGAACAGTATTCGGTAGAACTTTCTAAATTGGATTTTTGACGAAGAAAAGAATACAGAATATTTTTGGCTGTTGCTGTTGCCTTTGATTTGGAAGGACTAACGCTTTTTGATAAAATGGTAAACGGTATTTAAAACTCCTGAATGGAAAGAGGATTGCTATGAAAAAGAAGTTGGTATTGATTGGGATAGGGATTCTCTTAGTTTTCCTTCTACTACTAGGCACTTATAAATTAATGAATTCTAGGACGTATCAGTTATTTGGGGGCTTAACCAAACAAGTAGAGACGAATCAAAAAGTAGTTGCTTTAACTTTTGATGATGGTCCGGCGGATAACACAAATCAGATATTGCCGCTATTGGAAGAGTACAATGCTAAAGCTACCTTTTTTCTGATAGGTGCAGAAATAGAAAAATTTCCAGAGGAAGCAAGAAGAATCGCAGAAGAAGGACATCAAATTGGGAATCATACCTATTCGCATAATCGGATGATTTTCAAAACACCCTCTTATTACAAAGATGAAATAGAAAAGACAGATCAATTGATTCGTAATACAGGCTACAAAGGTGAAATTGATGTTCGGCCACCTAATGGGAAAAAGCTGATAGGGTTGCCGTATTACCTAAATAAACATAAAAGAAAAACTATAACTTGGAACCTTGAACCAGATACTTTTTACACTACGGTTTCTGACAAAGTAAAATATGTGACTGAGAATATTGAACCTGGTTCGATTATCTTGCTGCATCCAATGTATGATAAAACGGGCAAAGCGCTCCAAACAATTGAAGGTATACTACAGGAACTTTCAAATAAGGGTTATAAATTTATCACTGTTAATGAACTTCAAGATTTATAGTATAAAAAAGAGTTAATTTCCTACCTTCGTTGGGATTAACTCTTTTTTTGTTGCTGCCGTTTTCTGCTTTAAATGGATGCATCCTTTTCCTAGGAAATTTCTCTTCTTCATCCGGCTACTTGTCTTGATGTTTTACAGCAACAATCTTTGAGAAAACAGCCATTTTTTTTAAAAAGTTCATCTTTTTTTCAATATACCCCAACTCCATACTACTCGACATATCTATATAACTAAAAGTAAAGATTATTGGGGCAAATATATTAGAAACTAATGATTTTGAAAGTAATAAAATGGATGTATTGAAAACAACATAATGCTACTTTTCTAGTGTAGTAAATTTATTATGACTCTAATAGAAAAATGGGTGATATTAGTCACGTTATCAAGTCCCACCTACCCATGCGAGATAAATCTATTTGCATACAATACAGTAAGCTCCATAAGTGGAGAGGACTAAACTATTAATAAAAAAGAAATAAAAATATCTAACTAAATGAGGTGAGTTTATTGAAAAATGGACTTGGAAAATGGGAACAATTCTTACTTTTAAAACAAAATCCTTTAACAACTAACTGCATTCCAGAATCAACACTTTACAGTCTAGAAAACCTAATCTATTTATTAAATAAATATGAGTATATTTATGTGAAACATAATAGTGCCGGACAAGGAAGAGCAATTTATAAAATCTACAAAAGAAAAGATGGACACTATTGTTTTAACGGATTTACCATGCAAGGTGAAGAAATAAGTAAATGTGTAGCAGCAATTGAGGATTTCCACCAAGTTCTACATCCATATGAGAAACACGGTAGATTAAGCGGAAATTATATTATACAGGAAGGGGTCAAAAGTCTCACCCCTGATGGGGATTCAATATCCATTCGTGTTCATGTTCAAAATCTAAAGGGAAAATGGGTAATTGGTGGAATTTACGGAAGGGTTGCAACTGAGGATCATGGGATTGTCAATTCAAATCGGGGTTCTAAAGCAATATCGATTGAAGAATTACTATCAGGTTATTTGATGATGGATAATACAAAGAAAGATCAAACAATAGATTCTCTAAAAGAAGATTCAATTTTAGCAGCTGAAGTAATAGCATCCCACTGTCCTTGTAGAGAATATGGCATTGATTTTGGAATAAATCTTGAAGGAAAACCTATATTATTTGAAGTAAATACAACGCCTAGCATTCGTAGTTTTGCCAAAGTTGATAGGGCAATCTGGAAGAACATTGTTGAGATTAGGAAAAAGCAAAATGAAGGCTAAGTTTGAAATGTAGTTATTTTTCATTTTAGTCATCAGCATATTTCTATTCAATAGACATACATCCAAAAAATACTTACCTTTCTATAATTTTGGGAAAGAAGAAACTTAATTGCATCCGTTACTTGTGAACGATTAGGGATTTCCTGAAAAAATGGATTATGGTTGGATAGGCGCGATATGAATCAATTTTCTTTGGAGACGATTCAGCATGGGCTCAAATTCCCAGCCCTCAGGAAGCTGAATTCGCGTACATTAGTTTATTTGGTTATTCGAAGTGTTAAAAGATTCTTTTGATTCACTCTTACTGGCGAAGGAAAATCCCTGGAAAAAATGTCTGTTTACAACTTAAGCAGACATTTTTTTATATTAAGTATACTTTGTTAGAGATATGTAGAACTATAACTTCTAAATGATTGTAGGGAATAGTTTCATTTCATTTTGAAGCAACGTCCTAAAGACATTGGTACTCCGAAAGATTTCAGTATGTAGTTTTTTAGTAACCATTTATAACTACTTAGGCTTGGAATAAAGTTTAATTAAAAGCACTTCTTTAGCCTACATTTTAAGATAAATAAAAAGAATCCATTTCGAATAAAAGGCTTCTTATTTTTGCTTACTGAAGTACTATAAAAAACAATTCAATAAAACTAAAATAGCACCTATACCAAAAACAGAAATCACTTTTATCATGTCTTTCTTCAACAAAACACCACCTAATATCCATTTTTTAAAATCCAAACTATTATGTAAGTGATGAGTGCTTTTATACTGCGTTTATATTAGTGTTAACGTTATTACTAGTGAATTATTAGTAGTGTGAATTAGCCTTTCATAAGATCAAAAATTAATAAAAACACAAGTATGCACAAGTATGCTATTTAATACTTAGCAACCCTCGCTTAATAGCTGTTACGACAGCACCTACTCGAGATTCTACGTTTAATTTCCTAATGATTGATGAGATATGATATTCAACTGTTCTTATGCTTATCATCATTTCCTCACTAATTTCAATATTGGTTTTATCCTCTGCTATTCTTTTTAATACTTCAGACTCTTTTGGTGTAAGCATTTTATCTATCTGATCTTTTTCAACTTTAGGAAACCTTTTGTCACCTAAAAATACTTGTCTAATAGTAAAGATTAATTCTTGGAATGATTTTTCTTCTGAAATAAAAGCGCTAGCTCCTGCATTGTAGGAAGATCTTATATATTCTGAACATTTACACTTTGATAGTATGATAACTCGTAAGTGTGGAATATTTTTTAATAGTTTAGTTAAATCAATTTTGTTTGATAACTCCATTTGCAAATTTATAAGTACAATATCCGGAGAGTTAGTGATTATTTCATGATGTAAATACTCAGGATTAGAAAGAGTCCCTATCACGCAAATATTGGGTTCTTTGTTTAATCTGTGCTTTAAGCACTCTAGTACTAATTGACGATTATCTACAAGTAGTAGTTTAATATTCACGCTATTCACTCCTTGGTTATATATCAATCTTCATCTCCAAAAAAGTCCGCTATTGTCATTAAATAATAAGAGAAAAACTAAAGATTTAGTTTGAATAATATACCCATTAAATGTTTTTCAAAACTATTAATCTCCAATAACTGAGGTGATTCTGCATTATTATGTGAAATATATATGAAGTTAGAATATTTGCGGGAAATACGGATGTTTTAAAAGTTCTATTTGTTATATTACATATAAGTGTTCTGAAAAAAACAAAAATTAAAAAAATGTATCTTAATATTCAAGATGTGTTTTTATAAGTGAATCCTAATTAATAGCAAGAAATTAATATTTACACAAATCTATTAATACCTAGTAAAAAACGTTGATTAACCCAATATAATTGGTGTGATTACTATATAAAACCAAATAAGAAAGGAGTTGTATGAATTAAAAAAAGGCTTGCGCTGATTTGATGATCCTTCGACTACAGAAGTTATATGGTGTTATTTCTGTACTTCTACAAGATGATTTGTAAAATATAAAGCACTTATTTAGATACTTTGAGAGTACAACAATTGTTCAAAGACTTTTCAAAATGAGAGGAAGAAATTAGTGTTTTATTTTGAAATCATTATTTTTATTTTGTTCCACAAAGAATTTTATCCTCTTTGGTTAATGAATGAAGAAGTTAGCAAGGTTTAAAATCAAGTTATAGGAGACAAAAGATGATTAATAAATTATTATTAGTTTCATTTTCACTACAGATACTTTTTTTTCTTCTTTTTTTTAGTACCTTACTAGCCAAAATACCAGAGCCATTCGCATCAGTTATTATCTTATTAATTGCTTCAATGGGTTTAATTGTTGCTATAATTTCTGTAATTAAAGGACAAACATCGAGGCTAGCTCCCATAGTACTGGGAATATCGCTTTTGATATTTTTAATGTTTGTATTTGCAATGCTTTTATCAGGAATGTAAATGGTCAATCATAAATTTTCCAACGGGAATATTATTATATAGGGCAGAGAAGGGATTCATCCCAATATATACTACTTTTTTCGATGAAGGTTCTAACGACAAGGGCGAACCTTCGAGGGCCTACCTGTTTTTCAGATTCCCTTTTTCAATTTTTTTGAGTTTTAAAGAAGTAGTTGACCATTTGTATTAAAATGAAATAATTTGTAAAATCACACCAATTAAAATTAAGGAGGGGATTAAGAATGAAGGTTAGAAAAAGGTTTAAAAATGGTATTGTAACAGCTTTATCGACACTATTTATTTTTTCAGGAGTACTAAATGCTAGTATAGTTAATGCGGCAGAGCCAGTAACTGCTATTCAGGACGGAAATGTTCAGGGGAAAGCAGGAATAGTTATGAAGATTGATCTTACTGGAGAAGATAAAAAGCTATTGGGAGATGAATTTCTTAAGGAAGTAGAAAAAGAGGGATGGAAAAAAACTGAAAATGGTTATGAGAAATTTTATCCTGCCCAAAACGGCTCATTAACTATTAATGACCAAGTGGTTGATTTGACTGCTGATGGTACATTCGTAATAAATGAAGATGATGCTAATTTGGATATTCAATTTAAGGCTAATGGGCAAGAAATTAAAACAAATGTTAAAAATGATATGAAAAAATCCCGAACTATAGATCTAGTAAAGACTATCGATTTCAAAGACTTCGTAAAGTCAATGGATGGTGAAATGATTAGTACAGAAAATAGAGACAAAAGCACCCGATCTGAGGTGGGCCAAAAACACTCTCCAGGAGATCGTGTACACTGTAACCGATTCAATGGTTCAGCTTCTAATCATAGATACTATAATCACTGGGATCCTAGGGCATGGAAAAACTTTGTAGGAAGTGATTGTGACTATGCTTTCTTATCTTATGACTGTCAAAATGATTATACAAGTAATACAAATTGCCGTGGTCTTCAATCAGCTTATAACTACAAAAACTGTTCATGGGCTTTATACCATTCTAACAGATATCACTACTATGGCAAATCAGGACACTGAAATTATTATTGTTCTGGGGAGATAGATTAGTATGAAGAAATTTATATATATATTTCTATTCACAGTTTTTTTGTTTTTAAATGCCTGTAGTAATACTGATACAAACCAAGTATCAAGTGTTGCTGAAGAGCTTAACAATATCGAAACCAATCATATATATAAGAATGGGGTACTAACAACTAAATTATCAGTTCCAGAAAACCTAAGAAATGAAGAAAACTTCAGTATTATAATGGATTTAAAGATGCAAAATATGGATCATAATATTGAAGATATAAACCTATCAAAAGAACAAAACTATTATACTGCTAAAATTGAATTACCAATGGAAGGTATTTGGAATATAGATTATCATTATGTTTTAGATGAAAATACTAAAATTGATTCCTTTACTGAAGTTTTTGGTAAAGTCGATGAAGAACAAATAGATGATGTGACCCTTAATATTACAACGAATCCCGAGTTTATTCAGCCAAATCAAGTAGGAATTCTAAACATTACACTTCATGATAATCAAAACAATATTATTCAAGATTCAAAAGTAAGTTTACAATTTGATCTACTGGAAAGGGATATTCATTTTACGGAGGATTTAAAAAGCGAAAATGGAGTTTATCAATTTAAAGGTAAATTTGAAGCAGGGATTTGGTATGTTACTATACATGCCTTTGCAGAGGGAAATGAGCATTTAATGGAAACTGTTATTTTACCAATTGGTACAGAAACTGCAAAAGAAGTAGAGAGAGAATCATTAAAAAATGGGCATCGAAATTAATATATTTTTGTGGAGATGTTATGGATAGGGGTAACGAAGAAAGCTAAATTTCTTATTTTTAGTTTTTAACACTAGTGTTGCGCAAAAGGTTCTGAATTTTCCATTTGAAATGTTGACACATTAAACACTTTGCCGTAGATTTAAAGTAATTGCATAAAAGCGTTAGGTGCCCACTGCGGGAGAATAGGGAATAAAGTGAAAAGCTTTAGCGGTCCCACCACTGTAAAAAGGGAGTTTCATAGAGAATGCCACTAGCATCGTTCTGGGAAGGTTCTATGAAATGTTGAAATTGAGCCAGGAGACCTGCCTATCTGCTTCGTATTATATAGACGATGGAAAAGTCTGTAGTTTATTTGTTATGGATAAACTACAGGCTTTTTATTTTTTTCTCAAAATCATTCTTCGAGTAACGAGGGCAAAAAAGAAAGGGGAAATTTTCATGCAATTATTACAACAAACGATCCACAACATTCAAAGTGCCGACCACAAAATGATGGGGCAGGCAAGAGAACGCATAGATGCACTTTGCAAGCCACCTAGTAGTCTGGGAAAGCTGGAAACTCTAGCTGTGCAACTATCTGGTATTACAGGTGAACTATATCCTGCAATTGATAATAAAGCAATTATTGTCTGTGCCGCGGATCATGGTGTCTGTGATGAAGGAGTGACACCGAATCCACAAAATGTGACGGTCTTCCAAACATTAAATTTTCCTAGAGGCGGAACTGGTGTCTGTGCTATCGCAAAAATCACAGATGCTAAAATTGTCACGGTAGACGTTGGCGTAAAAGAAGATGTGCCACATGATGCCGGAGTCATCATTAAAAAGATTAAATACGGTACGGACAATATGGCAAAAGGACCTGCCATGTCAAGAGAAGAAGCCATTCAATCCATTGAAGTAGGAATTGAAGTAGCTACGGAAGAAATTAAAAAAGGGATAAATGTACTCGGGACAGGTGAAATGGGTATCGGTAATACAACACCTAGTGCTGCTATATTATCGGTTCTTCACGAGTGTCACCCGAATGAAGTGACAGGCTTCGGTGCAGGAGTTGGACCAGGAGGGATTGCACATAAAGTAGAGGTTATTTACAATGCTATTGCATTAAATAAACCAAATCGTCATGATGCTATTGATATTCTTGCAAAAGTTGGAGGGTTAGAAATAGGCGCTATGGCAGGAGTAATACTTGCTGCCGCCGCACATCGAAAACCAGTTGTTATTGATGGCTTTATTTCTACTATTGCAGCTCTTATTGCATACGAACTTGAGCCAAACGTCAAAGACTATATTATTCCTTCTCATGCCTCTGAAGAACCAGGTGCAAAAATTGCCGCTGAAATGCTCGGAATTGAACCGATGCTACAAATGAATATGCGATTGGGTGAAGGCTCTGGTGCAGCTTTAGCCTTTCCTATTTTGGACGCAGCATGCTCTATGATGAAAAACATGACTACATTAGAGGAAGCTATGCTACTGTTGAAAAAGTAGATCTATTAATCTTTAGGTACTTATTGTCGCTGCTGTGGATGCAAGGCGTTTGTGAAATAACAAAAATTCAAAACAAGCCCAAATCTGACATTTGGGCTTGTTAATATGCAACGGTATAGCTATGCCCGATGCAACCTCCGTAACGGTAAACGCCATTTCATCATATATGAAAATATTCTTAGTACGGTGATCATACCAAATAATACATATAAAAAAATATCACCTGAAAATAGTTGAAGTCCGATAATAAGCCCGGCTAGTGCTGCCCAAACCCCATAGATTTCATCACGGAGGACTAATGGTTGTCGTCTAGCTAATAAATCTCGAACAATTCCACCACCTGACCCTGTTAAGACAGCAGCTATAATAACCGCACTAATAGGCATGTCGAGCTTCACAGCATAGAGAGCACCTTGAATCGCGAATGCCGATAATCCAATAGCATCGGTGAAATTACCCCAACGATGCCAATGCTGAATAAGTCGGTGCGGAAATATGAAAAATAACGTAATAGCTGCAATGGCAATTTGGAACATCATATCTTGCCCCCACAGTGTTGTTACAGGTAAACCTATGAGTAGATTTCGTATAGCTCCACCACCAAAAGCAGTTACGATACCGAGTATATAGACACCGAATAAATCGTATTCTTCCTCCATTGCAATTATTGCCCCGGAAATAGCAAAGGCAATTGTTCCAATGATACTAAAAACCTCCCAAGCCAACCCTTTCACCCCTTATGTGAAACAATCATTTCATGTTGTTGTAGATTACATAGTAGAAAACTTTAATGTTACCTTTTTGTATCTAGAAGTTTTTGCAAAGAAAAGTATAGACTTATGATTTAGAATTATCAGATATTAAATATCGGGAGTATTGATTGGGAAAAAATAGGTTGATTATTGAGCGATAAAGGATTTTTTGTTTCTAGTTTGCTAGTATACTCCCATTCTAACTGATTGTAGCGTAGGGTTACTCGACTCCCACGGGAAAAGCGAGGCAGACGAGACCCTGCACGTAACGCAGCGAAGGAAGCGACTTGACGCTCGCCCGCAGCGGAAATCAGCCTCTTTGAATTAATTCGGATGTATAAAAATGGTCAATCAACATACCTAATTAAATATCTAATTATAGCAGAAATAAATAGATATAGTTTGTAATTTAACTTAGCGCCTAATTAGCGCCTCAATGCAATTAGAAACGCAAGCAATTTTTGCAGGCAAGCTCACAAATTGTTAAGATAAGATTTGAACAAATGTGAAATGGAGAAGAACATAATGACTTTTACAACCAATTTATCAGAAGAAACATTAGCGTTAGCTGCTAAAATAGAAGAAAAGGTACGCCCTTTTCATGCAAAGGTAGAAGATATGGCGTTCTTCAATCAACAAAAAGTGCTTGCTGCATTCCGAAAGCATCAAGTAAGTGATTATCATCTGCACCCATCTAACGGTTATGGCTATGATGATGAGGGGCGTGACAATCTAGAACGTGTTTATGCAGAGGTTTTTGGAGCGGAGGCTGCCATTGTACGCCCGCAAATTATTTCTGGTACACATGCAATCACACTTAGCTTATTCGGAGTACTACGTCCTGGTGATGAATTACTTTATATTTCGGGTCAGCCGTATGATACATTGCAATCAATAGTCGATGGTGGAGACAAGGATACTGGCTCGTTAAAAGATTATAAAATCGGTTATAGCCATGTGGATTTATTGAATAATCAAGAGATCGATTGGGAAGGTGTTGCAGCTGCAATTACACCAAACACAAAAATGATTGCTATCCAACGTTCGAAGGGCTATGCAACACGCCCATCCTTTACTATTTCGCAAATTGCAGAAATGTGTGCAAAGATCCGTGAATTAGCACCGAACGCAGTTATTTTTGTTGATAATTGCTACGGAGAATTTGTTGAGGCACAGGAACCGACAGAGGTTGGGGCGGACTTAATAGCAGGCTCGCTCATTAAAAATCCTGGTGGCGGCTTAGCGAAAATTGGTGGTTATATTGCGGGTCGTGCAGATTTAGTAGAAAAATGTGCTTATCGTATGACATCGCCAGGTATTGGTGCTGAAGCAGGGGCAACATTAAATACGCTCGGTGATTTCTATCAAGGATTTTTCCTTGCACCACATGTTGTATCTCAAGCATTAAAAGGTGCCGTTTTCACAGCTGCTATGCTGGGGGAAATAGGCATGAATACATCGCCAAGGTATGATGCGAATCGTACGGATTTAATTCAATCGGTTTCTTTCCAAACGGCGGAACAAATGATTGCTTTTTGCCGTGAAATTCAAGCAAACTCACCAATTAATGCGCATTATGCACCAGAGCCAGCGTATATGCCTGGCTATGAAGATGATGTTATCATGGCAGCTGGAACTTTCATTCAAGGTTCAAGTATTGAGCTCACAGCAGACGGTCCTATTCGTCCGCCATTTACCGCCTTTATTCAAGGTGGGTTAACATACGAGCACGTAAAATTTGCTATTTGTAGTGCTGTTCAAAAAATCCAAAAATAAGTAACGAAAAACTATTCAAAAATTCCATTTTGAATAGTTTTTTTACTAATGAATGAAAAAAACACTGGCGCCCCGAAGCCCGCAGTTAAGTTTTGCTCTATGCGAAAGCATAGCGATAGCAACAATAACAAATGTTGTCTGTAGCGAAAGCGAAGCGGGAATCAACCACACGTTAGGATATTAAGTTTAGTTTTTTACAATTTTTCATCATTTCAAAAAAATAAATTTAATCCATGTCAGGAAAGCTTACATGGGTGGTTGACACTATAAATTTTTCGTTATATGATTAGCGAGTATTGGAGGGGAACTTAAATGAGTCGTGAAATTAGACGAACTATGCCGTTATTATCAATGAATATCGTAATGCAATTGACAGAGCTATCGGCACGTCAGATTCGTTATTATGAAGAACACCATTTAATTGAGCCGCACCGAACAGAAGGCAACCGTCGAATGTTTTCATTAAATGACGTCGATACACTGCTGGAAATTAAAGATTATTTGGATCAGGGCATGAACATGGCGAAAATTAAAAAGCTGTTCGCTAAAAAGAATGAGCCTGTTTCAACAGATGAACGTGATTTAAGTGACTCAGAATTACGTAACATCATGCGTGAAGAAGTGCGTCAAGCGCAGCGCATGCAAAAATCATCCATCCGTCGCGGGGATTTATCTCGATTCTATTAATAAAAGGCAACATCATTCATGTCTTTATTAATAGAGTAGAGTAATGATAAAAAGCTAGACAATTTATAGGAGTGTGGAAAACTGTGGGTAAATACACTAAAGAGGACATTAAACGTCTAATCGAAGAAAAAAATGTAAGCTTTATACGTCTACAATTTACAGATATTCTTGGCACAATCAAAAACGTTGAGATTCCTGTAAGTCAATTAGACAAAGCACTAGAAAACAAAATGATGTTTGATGGCTCATCCATTGAAGGCTTCGTACGTATCGAAGAATCAGATATGTATTTATATCCTGATCTAGATTCTTTCGTAGTGTTCCCTTGGACTTCTGAAAAAGGGAAAGTAGCACGTTTCATCTGTGATGTATACACTGCTAAAGGAGAGCCATTTGCTGGTGACCCACGAAATAACTTAAAACGTATCCTTAAGAAAATGGAAGATATGGGATTCTCAAGCTTCAACTTAGGACCTGAACCAGAATTTTTCTTATTTAAATTAGATGCAAAAGGTGAACCGACATTAGAAGTGAACGACCACGGTGGTTACTTCGACTTAGCACCAACCGATCTTGGCGAAAACTGCCGTCGTGATATTGTGCTAGAGCTAGAAGAAATGGGCTTCGAAATTGAAGCATCTCACCATGAGGTAGCTCCTGGACAACACGAAATCGACTTCAAATATGCAGACGCAATCACAGCTTGTGACAATATTCAAACGTTCAAATTAGTTGTTAAAACAATTGCACGTAAACACGGTCTACATGCTACATTCATGCCGAAGCCATTATTCGGTGAAGCGGGTTCTGGTATGCACTTTAATGTTTCATTATTTAAAGGTAAAGAGAATTCATTCTTCGATGAATCAACTGAACTAGGTCTTTCTGAAACAGCAATGCAATTCATGGCAGGTGTTCTTGCTCACGTTCAAGGCTTCACAGCTGTGACAAATCCAACAGTTAACTCTTATAAACGTCTTGTACCTGGTTACGAAGCGCCATGTTATGTAGCATGGTCAGCTCAAAACCGTTCACCACTGATCCGTATCCCATCAGCACGTGGTCTTTCGACTCGTGTAGAAGTACGTTCTGTGGACCCATCTGCTAATCCGTATTTAGCGATGGCTGTTATTTTAGAAGCTGGTCTTGAAGGGATCCGTCGAAACTTAACACCACCAGCTGCTATTAACCGAAACATCTACGTGATGTCTGATGAAGAGCGTAAAGCGAATGGTATCGCAAACTTACCACCAGCGCTTGATGATGCTTTAGCATTACTTGCTAAGGATGAAGTAGCTCAAGCAGCTTTAGGTGAGCATATTTATGCAAACTTTAAAGAAGCGAAAGAAATCGAGTTCGACATGTACCGTACAACAGTACACCAATGGGAACGCGATCAATATTTAAAAATGTACTAATTAAAAACGTTGGAGCTATGATGCTCCAACGTTTTTTTGTGCGCCCAGCCTGAACGTACATTATTTTATGTAGTATCTTCAGACCTAAATCAGCTAAATTTTTATGTTCAAAGAAGGTCTTCAAAATAATAAAAAGAACGCAAATCAATACATAAAAGCTAAGTTAATCATAAAAATTTAAGTTTTTCTTATACGCCCTATACACACTTGACTTCGTGCATTATTATTTTAAAAGAGGTGAATTAAATGGAGACGGTATCATCGTTTGGATTAATAAGTATATCAATTTTTTATCTTTATCAAATTATCTTTTTTTTCTTTTTCAGAAAAAAAGAACCTGTAGAAGCTTCTTTAAAGTATTATAAATTTACATGTGTGATTAATTTCTTGATTTTTTTAGCCACAATTCCAGTAGCGTTTTTAATCGTTGCTATGTCGGCATCTCTTTTTCCATTTTTAATCATCAGTGGTTTACCATTACTATTCTTCATTTGGTCACTAATAGATTTAATTATTTTACAAAAAAAGAAATAAATAGATACATAGACTGATGAAAAATGCATTCAACAACCATTTTTAGCGTCAGGGAAGTCAATTAAAAGTCAAGAGGTTAAGTAATTCGCTTGTTACATCAGTATTCTTTATGAAATGTACAACTTTATAGCGAATTATTTTTAAGCTGAACTAATTTCTGCATTAGTTCAGCTTTTATTTGTGATTAGAACTTTCGAACCTTTTTCACCTTTCGAATTATCTAATTTCCCTTCTTTCTTTATTCGTTCCACTTCAATTTGATAGGCCATTTCAAAATCAATTTCACTAAAAGAGGAATTCAGCAATTCATGCTCTTCCTCATAATCAAACTCCGTCGCCCTCTAGAAATGCCCTTTTCCCTGAAATACTTTCTTTTTCGGTTCGTAATGATCCTCTAATGTAACCAAATCTGTAGCGAATAAAACCTCCACTAGATTTTCATAAGGAATACGACTAATTTTATTTGTATCGTCTTTCTCAAAAACATTCTATATTTCCATATTTTGCACTCTATATATATTTGTAGCAGTCATGTAAACTATGTCTATTGGTAAAATTTTAATAGAAGAAAGTAGGAACAAACCAATGAAAGCAATATATGTTTTTTTATCTTCCCTTGTATTGTTTGGACTAATTTCTGTTTCGCCAGCAGAAGCAGCAGAAAAATCCATCGATATGTATTTTTTGGAGGATGTTGATTACGATCATTGGGCATACAATGAATTGGAACGCTTCTTGTATTCGGATATCATAGACGGATATGTGGAAACAGAATCGTTTGAAGAAGATGGAGAGGAATATGAATACACATCCGTCTCTATAAAACCAAAAAATTCGATTACTCGTGCTGAATTCACTAAAATTTTAGTAAATTCGATGAATTTACGTGCAGGTGAATCAGTTAAATCGTTCCCTGATGTAAAACCGGCGAATTGGTATTACGAGTTTGTTAAGGTTGCTAGTAGCCAAGGCATTATCAATGGTAAACCAGACGGTACTTTCCGACCGAATGACAAGATTACTCGTAACGAAATGGCAGTCATGATTTACCGTGCATTCGAGTCAAAGCTTGATTTTTCAGCAACAGGAAAAGTATTCCCAGATGTACCAAAGGGAAATTTCGCCTATGAAGCAGTTCTGAAAACGGCAGCTGTAGGAATTATCAAAGGGTACGGAAATGTTTTCAAGCCTTACAATGATGCAACTCGTGCTGAAGCTATCGTGATGATTGACCGTGCCTTGCAACTAGAGCCCGAAAAAGATGGAGATCAACTTGCGATCATTCAAACAGTTGATCGTAACATTAAAGATGAGATGAAATTCACTGAACAACAAGACTTAAAAGCATTAAAAGCACTTTATCGTGACACGACAATTGGTTACCAATTAGCTTATTCACTTGATAGTTTGGATATGGCAGGTATGTTTGAAGACTCAGATGCTATATTCAAGAAGGAACAGATTGGTGAATATGCGATTAATGCTGTTTCTGTAAATAATCATTTTGCTCAAGTCCGCATTGATAACTTAGTATATAAAGTATCTTTGACAGCGCCAGATATGTCTTTTGACATGAAAATTGACTTATCAGGAATTGCTCATCTTAAGAAAAGTGATGATGGAAAATGGAAAATTTATAACGTTGTTCTTGATGAAGATGACTATGGACAAGATTGGAAAGAAACATTAGAAACTGAGATCAACTAAGAACAAAAAAGCGTAAGGGATTCTCTGAACTGCCCCGTAAAAGTTAGACATCAATCTAACTTTTACGGGGGTTTTTTTATGGCAAAAGTAAATGTCGAACAACGATTCAAGCAGTCCATCGATACTTAAATGGAGATGAATCTATGATTGAAATCGTGGAAGAATCGGAGTGACAGATAGGGTTGTAAGTGAATGGGTTCGCCGTTATTAAAAATGGTGTAGAGACTTTTTTAAAGTCCTAGTAGGAATGTTAAGCAGCAAAAAATAAAATGTACACTACTAAAATTGGAATTTAGTAATGTACATTTTTATAATAAGCGTAACATTATAAACAAGTTATGATGTAAGAAACCATCATGTACAGAGTAACCTCATCGCCTCTATTTTAATAGCCCATCTGATGGTGGCACGGCATATGCTGCTGATGATGACCCATATGATGATGATGCCCCATATGGTGGTGATGACCCATATGATGGTGATGACCCATATGATGGTGATGGTGCCCCATGTGGTGATGGTGATGATGTGGCATATGGCAAGGCTCAGGTGGCATTTCGCAAAGCGTATGAGTTTCACAACATTCATCCACTACGCACTCTGTGCAAGGGAAATGATACTGATGATCAATTATATGTTTATTAACTGTTGTTACATGTGCTGGCTGTACATGTGGTACAACTGTATGGATGTAATTTGTGCGTACATATTCCTCTGGTGGACAACAATGTGGCGGCTCATATTGAGTTGGACATGTAAGTGGTGGACAACAATGTGGACCTTTTGCATGATGATGGTGATGCATATGCTGCATGTGATGCATATGCTGCATATGTTGCATATGTCTTTCCATGGTAAAACCTCCTGTTTTGATAAGTTGTGGTTCATAATTAACATATGAGATAAATGACGATACGGTCTATTTGTATGCCTATTAAGGGCTGGTTAAATCTCTTAGGCATTGAAAATAGGTATGATTAATGGAGAGTTTCACCAAATTTCAACTTCTTTCAGCCATCGTCAGCCACTGTAAAAATGAGCTTTGTTAAAAAGTAATGATACAAAAAGAATTGCAAATAATATTAGAAGAGAATAATAATAATATTAAATTTTAGATTGAATAAAAATGCATTTTGTTGTAGAATTAACCGATGTATCGTAGGTTTACGGTATTTTTTAGCTCATAAAAATGAATGATAGTGATTATTTTAAAAAACTTTACTCATTGAGGATTTAAATTATAAAAAAGTAGTGTTTGGGCATTCCTTTATTACTTTTTAAAGGAATGTTTTTTATTTGATCATTCATTAACTACTCGGAAATGCCAGATTGATGATGCAATACTTTATACAGATATACATTTCTTGGCGGTTTTAAAGTACCTAACAAGCTTGATGTATAAAACTTCGAAAAAACCTAAAGAAATGAGGCTTTAAATGATGAAAAAATATCCTACTTCTTCATACTTTTTCTTCATAATTCCGTCTCTTATTGGTGTTTTATTATTTATGACACCAGTCTTAACGGAAGATGGATGGAAAGTTCCGATTGCTATTTTAGCAAATTTATTAGCAGGTTTTGTTGCACCTATTATTAGTTACTTTACTATAATCATTTTTGCGATTTCGGCAATTGGTTCACTCATTGCCAAATTTGTTCCTCAGAATAATACAAAGGAATCTAGTATTTTATATACATTATTTTATGTAAATTGGTTTTGGACAATTATAAGAGTCATTGGTTTAGTATTTGCCTCAATGGTCGTGTTTAATTTTGGACCATCCGCGATTAACAATGAAAATACGGGTGGATTATTAATGAACCCTGACGGTGGTTTAGTAACATTTTTATTTACGATTTTCTTATTTGCAGGCCTACTATTACCGTTTTTAACAAACTTCGGATTGCTTGAATTTTTCGGAACGATGATGGTAAAAATCATGCGTCCGCTCTTTAAAAGCCCAGGTCGTTCATCAGTTGATGCACTTACATCGTGGGTTGGTGATGGAACAATTGGTGTTCTTATGACGAGCAAGCAATATGAAATGGGGAACTATACGAAAAAAGAGTCAGCCATTATTGCAACGAGCTTTTCTGTAGTATCCATCACATTCTGTATCGTAGTATTAGATACAGTGCATTTGTCACGCTATTTTATTCCATATTACTTAACGGTTGTACTTTGCGGTCTCGTGTTAGCGATCGTTATGCCGCGAATTTTTCCGCTTGCTAATAAAGAAGACACTTATATCGACGGTACACCGGTAGATTTATCACGTGAGGAATTACCTGAAGGCTATAATTCTGTGTCTCATGGCTTAGAAAATGCATTAGCCGTTGCTCATGCAAATCGTGATCCACGTCAATTTTTGAAAGATGGGTTTAGAAATGTCTTGGATTTATGGATTGGTGTAGCGCCAGTCGTTATGGCATTTGGTACGGTTGCTTTAATGCTTGCTGAATTCACTAATATTTTTGCGTTTTTAGGAAAACCGTTTGAACCTATTTTAACTGTGCTTGGTTTACCAGAAGCAGCTGAGGCAGCGCAAACGATGGTTGTTGGCTTTGCTGACATGTTTTTACCTTCAATTTTAGGAGCGGGAATTGAAGCTGAAACGACAAGATTTGTGATTGCTGTCGTTTCTGTTACACAGCTTATTTATATGTCTGAAGTTGGTGGCCTTATTTTAGGTACAAAAATTCCACTGAAATTTTTAGATTTAGTTGTTATTTTCTTAATACGTACGATTATTTCACTACCAATCGCAGCATTAGTTGCGCATCTACTCTTTTAGATTAAAAAGGCAATTGTTCGCATTTTACTAGTGCGAATAATTGCTTTTTTCTTTATTAAAGTACGCGCGAAAAAGGAGAATATCTATAAAAAGGAATTCAGTGAACAAAATATAGCTTGCACATAAATTCATTGAGTTGGGAAAAACTACGTTTAAAGTGATGATACTGAGGTGATAAAATGGACAGAATTTTTTCTCTCTGCTTAAGTTCTTGTTATTTGTTATTTTCTCAACCTAGTGATGCCTATATAAAAGACTCACCTAGTTCTTATGAAGAAGTTTATCCTGAAATAGGCTATAAAACGGTTGAAGGAGCTGCCTACGATTTTGAACGGCACTTTCATCAAGGACTAAAGCTACCACTTCGAGTACCTCCAATTAGTTTTACACATCATTTTGGTCGGTTTAATGATCTAGATGGTGACATGAACGATTTTTTTGAAGTTACACTTGTTAATAATCAACTACCTGAACATCATTATAAAATAACGGTTCGACCTATTCAGTATAAGTTTCCAGTTAAAAAGGAAAGTGTACTAAAGACTTTCGTATTGAAAAAAGGAACGACTTCAATCTATATGGAAATCTCGGGTTTTAATGTACTTGCTTTCGAAAGAGAAGATTGGCAATATATGCTGTGGATTGATAAAAGGGTTTCAAATAAGGTGACACCTGAAGTGTTAGTTGACATTGCTAATTCCATTGACTATACAACGTTAGAGGATGAACGTGGTTAATTCAGCTGGAAAATGCCAAGACCTATATTTTTTGGTCTTGGCATCATTTTCTTTTTGAAAGTATGCCGAATAGCAATAATTATGCTGGATTGACAGAAGTATTTCTGATCGCCATTGTTAAGATAGAGTAGAGTAATATACTAAAAACTAATAAACCACTTAATAGAGCGAAGCTAGATATATTTGATAGTAGGTCAAACAGAGGAGTATACCATCTGAAAATGATTGTAACAATCGGAATTAATACGAGTAATCCTATAAAACTGTAACCGCCAAGAGTTCCTAAGCGATAAAAGACGATATTCAATAAAAGGCCGGAAGTTAGGAAGAAGAGCAGTAGAACAGTATCCAATGCCATCGTTTGTAAAAATGATGGGGAATTATTAAAAAGTAAAATAGGATGAATAATGAATATGTTAGAAACGTTAGTAAGTATTTTTTGTGTACAGCCAATTATGAAGGCGCCTACTAAGCTCCAACAGATGAAAAAGAGCCCCACATTAAACATAAATTGTAAGCGACTTAAACCAAGCCTTAAAAAATAGGATAGGGTTTTATTTAGTAACTTTGCAGCCATGATACTGGAAAAGATATAAACAGGTATAGAAATCATAATGTAAAAATTATAAATATATAGGTCAAAAAAAGTATCTAAGAAAAACGACAATAGGACGATCGAAAATAAAATGCACCAAAAAGTTATAATTTGTTTTTTGTAGCTTTGAAATAATACATACAAGCTTCCCTTTACAGTATTCATTTAATAGCCCTCTCTTTCTGCTGTTTACTTAAATACACTAACATATCCTGTAATGAAACAGGTTCAAGCATAATATTCTGTCCTTCAATGGATTGACCATCAGTGAAGACAATTGCAGTTAGCTCCTGCATAAACGTATGCTTATAAATAATTTTCAGACCACTAATTGCCTGCTCAACATCAGAAGGATTACCTTTTACTGCAACAATATTCTCATGCCATTCCTCCACAGTTTTCTGAAGCATTAATTGTCCTTCGTGTAAAATAAGTATTTCCTCAAATAGCTTACTTGCTTCATCAATTAAATGTGTAGACAATATAAAGAGTCTTGGATTGTCGGTCTGTTGTTCAATCAATAAATCATAAAAAGTATTTCGGGCAGCTACATCGAGTCCGATATAAGGTTCATCAAAGATTGTAATCCCTGCGTTACTCGCAAAGCCTGTAATAATGCCTAACGCAGACATCATTCCTTTTGATAAACTGCGAACCTTATCTTTTGGATTTAGAGCAAAAACTTCTAGTAGCTCCATTGCGAGCTCTCCATCCCATTTTGGATAAAAGAAGCTATTTGCCTTTAACGTTTGTGCAATTGTCATTTCCTCTTGAAAGTTTTCATTCTCTGCGACAAAACAAATGTCACGTAAAGTTAAAGGTACATTGAAAACATTTTCTCCATTGACGGATATGTTTCCTTTAGTTGTTGAAATAAGTCCGGATAATAAATTTAAGAATGTTGTTTTACCAGCGCCATTATGACCCAAAAATCCAATGATTTTTGGTCCCTCAATTGTAAAAGAGATATTTTTTAAAGCTTCCTTATGTCTATATGATTTACTAACATTTTTCACTTCGATTTTCATACGTTAACCCCTCTGTAACATATTTTGTAATTCTTTATCTGAGATACCTAATCTTATTGCTTCTTTCTTTAACGGCTCTATATGTTGCGTAAAAAAAATTTCCTTACGCTCTGCAATTAATATTTCACGAGCGTTAGTACTCACAAACATGCCGACGCCACGTTTTTTATAAATTACGCCTTTGTCCACTAATTCGTTCACGCCCTTTCCAGCTGTTGCAGGATTAATTTGATATTCCTTTGCGAATTCATTTGTGGATGGAATGCGATCTTCGGGTTGTAGGAGTCCATCTAAAATTCCGTCCTCTATTCGTTCGCGTATTTGTTGGAAAATGGGCTTTTCATTGTTTAAAGAGTGAATCACAATCCACCTCCTTATGTTGTATGGTTAATTACTTGTGTAACTAACCATACAACGTTAGGGTATTTTTGTCAATTCCATGTTGTGAAAAAATTAGTTGACGGAGAACGTTCATTAAGTTAATATAACTAGCGAATAAGAAAGAGGTTCATAGCGCATACCCTCTATAAAAAACTATGGATGACGTCATCTACGCCATATCCGAAAATGCGGATATGGCGATTTTTTTTTATTTGGTTTCACGCAATGGACTTCTCACAATTTGAGGAGGCATTTTTTATGGCAGGAAGAAATGAAGAACAAGGTTTACAGGATTTAACACTCCTTGGGAACCAAAATACAAAGTATTTATTTGAATACTCACCGGAAATACTTGAAGCAGTCGATAATTTGCATACGAAAAACGATTTTTTTGTAAAATTTAATTGCCCGGAATTCACGAGTCTATGTCCGATGACAGGGCAGCCTGACTTTGCGACAATGTATATTTCTTTTATTCCAGATAAAAAGCTAGTCGAGAGTAAATCGTTAAAGCTATATTTATTTAGTTTCCGTAATCATGGGGACTTTCATGAGGATTGTGTCAACATCATTATGAATGATTTAATTAAGCTGATTGAGCCTCGCTATATTGAAGTATGGGGTAAGTTTACGCCTCGTGGTGGCTTGTCCATTGATCCTTGGTGTAACTATGGCCGACCAGGCACAAAATATGAAAAAATGGCAGAGCATCGTTTGATGAACCACGATATGTATCCTGAAAAGGTGGATAATCGCTGATGCTTTACTATTTAAATGGATTGTTTGTTGGCTTTTTAATTTTAGCTAATGTTTTAGCTGTTAAAGTGTTTAGTATAGGCGAATGGATGGTGCTTCCAGCCGCAGCGATTTTAATTATTTTTACGTATCCCCTTATTGATGTAATTTGCGAGGTCTATGGTAAGGAAGCGGGTGGTCGCACGGTTAGAACAGGGCTTATTGCTCAAGTGTTTGCGGTATTCTTTATCGCTATAGCCATTGAACTACCACCTGCACAAGCCTTTGTTCATCAGCAGGAGTTTGAGACAATTCTCGGCGGCAGTATGCGTGTCATTATTGCAAGTCTTATAGCCTATTCGATCAGTGTTAACTTGGATGTAGTGATATTTAGTAAATTTAAAGAAAAGCATGGAGACGGAAAGCTTTGGCTTCGAAACAATGCTTCTACGATGCTAAGCCAACTCATCGATACGGCATTATTTGTTACGATAGCCTTTTTTGGAATAATGCCATTTAAGGTGTTACTGACATTATTTATCACACAGTATATATTTAAATTTTTGGCCTCCATTGTTGCAACACCACTTGTTTATGGGTTAGTTTACGTTGCACGGAAATTTGATAAACATAAAGGCATCGAGCCATCTCATTACTGAGATGGCTTTTTTAACATTCCGTTCTTTAAATTACCCGATGGAAGAGAGGAACATAATTTTTCTGTCGAAGGTTAATAGTGCTCCCGTAATCGAATAGTATTTAATAACACCTCCTTTATCCACGGTTATAGCTCCATTTTTGCATATGTGTACGTTTCGGCCGAGCATATACTGTGGATGAGAAGGGGAGGTGAGCAATTATGAGAATTAACTGGAAGATCCGTTTTCAGCATAAACCATTTTTACTAGCGCTTTTTTCGTTGATTGTATTACTCGCACAGCAAGTAGCAGCTATTTTTGGCTATGATTTAACGAGTGTAATGAGTGAGCAGGCAATGACCATCTTAAATACCGTATTATCAATTTTCGCCTTATTAGGAGTTGTCGTAGATCCTACAACGCGGGGAACCAGTGATAGTCAACGTGCTTTAATGTATAGAAGACCTAGATAAAAAGGGTGGAAATAAATTAAAAGTGTAATTTTACATTTTGGGTAAATGTGTTATAATGATAAAAAATTGATAAAGATAAAGTAGGGAGGACGATTGAATGTCGCTTGAAATGGAGCAGAGGGTTGCCAAGCTCGAGCAGGAAATGATGGATTTACGGCAGGAATTAGAAGGCTTAAAACGTCAGCAACCTGTTGAAAAATCAAATGCCTTGAGTGCTAGGCAATCCATGGTTGATCAATTTGCACCAAAACCAGCGCAAATCCTAAAGCCAAATTCAAACTTGGAACCAAAGCCGAAAATAATGACAAATCCAGAAGAAAAGGTGCAGCCACAGCGAACATTGGAAGAACGTATTATGTGGGCACTTCCAAAATTATTTATGGTCATTTTAGTGATGGGGGTACTTTGGGGACTTAAGCTTGTTAGTGATTATGGCTATTTAGCGAACGAGGTTAAAATTATCCTTGCCTACGTATTATCATTTGCCTTAGCAGTAATAGCTTATGTGTTAGAGCGTAAAAAAACAGGATCACCGGCTATAACAATTTCTTTATACGGTGGTGCATTTATTGTTGGGATATTAACAACAGCCGCAAGTGCGATATTGTATGAAATCATAGGTTTAACGATGGCACTTGTTATTGCCGTTGTTTATATCGGCTACGGTATTATTATTAGCTATTTAAAGAAAAATGAAGTACTAACAATATTTGTAGCGTTTACATCATTATTACTACCATATTTACTAGAATATATGGATTTTAGTCCTGTTATCATCTTAATCTATGTGGTTATGCTATTTATGATGTTGCAATTTGTCATTCTTCAACACAAGCAGAAGTTGGCATTCTATCTAGCAACCTTTTTCTCTTTGCTAGCTGTCAGCATTATAGCGTTTATGAACCATGACAACCGAGTTGCTTTTGCAATAGGATTCCTTGTTGTTCTAACTATTTATTACACGAGTTGGTGCCGATTATATGACGCAGAGTCTAAACTGAAAAATATTCATGTCGGACTCCAGTTCAGTCTAGGAACTTTTAGTTTATTACTCCTGAACTTTATTATTAGACCAATTGAATATAGTGAAGCACTATTACTCGTAGTAGTCAGCTTGTTTGCAGCTGTAGCGGGTTATGGCTATAAGCAAAAATGGCAGGAGGCATTTGATAGTGCCGTAACACTCGCATTTATTACACTATGTAATACGCTACTAGTTATGAATTTACCAGGGGGAGTAGATCAATTGCTCTTCCCGTTCATCACCTTTGCAGGCGTTATGATGAGTTTACGATTACGAGCAAGTATGATGAAGGTTGTCGGCTCATTTTCATTTACAATTACACTCGCTTTAAACTTTATTATTCATGAGCCGACACCATTCTTCAGCATAGATCATATTAGCTTAATAATGCCGGGAATATATCTCCTAATTATTTATGTATATGCGAGACGTCCAAAAGAGACACTGACATCTTTCGAAAAGTTTATGAAGGAAATATATGTGGTTGATATTTTAGCAGTTATTACGGCTGGTTATTTCTTAGCCTATATCGGAAAGCTGGATGAATTGTACTTTGCAAGTGTTGGTAATATCCCGCATCTAACGTGTTTAATCCTTGCTTTACTTTTCGCGGGATCACTTTTAGTACCAACAAAATACAAGGGGCGTGCATTAACGCCAGTCCTTGGTGGATTTTTCGTTCTCTTCACCGTAATGCTTGAAATTATTCCGTACAATATGCAAGGTGTCGAGTGGCTAAATATAGTAACAAGAATCGTGTATATTGCTGTAATCGTAGCAATTATGATTGATGTACTGATGAAGGGGCGCATTTATCAAATCTATCAAGAGCAAGCAGAGAAACTTCTAGACCAAGTTGTAAGTGCAGGCGTTGTGCTTACGATGATATCGGTTTGGGGTCTTATACATCAACTTTCCTATAATAGTTTGCTTGATTGGAAACTAAGCATTGCCTTTTCAACGATCGCATTATTCCTGACAGCCAGTATTTCACTGTGGCTGAGTACCGTGCGTAACTTACAGACATTACGCCTAACAGGTTTTGTTATTTTAGTGATTGCGTTTATTAAGCTTATATTCTTTGATTTATCCGCCCTGGACTTATTAATACGAGCTATCCTGTTTATTTTGATAGGTGGGATTGGTTTGCTGTTGTCGGGTAGGTTGTTGAAGAAATAAATAAATAATATATATCTAAAGTATGGAGTTACACTAAAACAACATTAAAACCGTTTACCTTTATTTTATGGTAAACGGTTTTTTTATATCTAATCGATTTATATGATCATTTAACCTTAGCTTGATCTATATATTTTAGGAATTGAAAAATTTAAAAATAAATACAAATTCATACGAGAAAGTAGTGTTGTAAATGACGTTTATATATGAAATAGTATAATTAGCACAGAAAATATTCAATTAATAGGAAAGTTTAATTACTATAAGTACTATTGTTTTAGTGTTTAAGTCTAATGTGTTTGTAACTTCTTTCAGCGGGTGTCCAAACGCCTGCTAAACATAGGAACTCGCCACGTCCTGTGGCAATTTATCTGTGCCAAAGCGACAGCAACACGGTTTTAACTGTGCGAAAGCGAAGCGACAGCAACAACAACAACAACAACAACAATAACACACGACTGAATGACCAACATCACGTTGGCCCAAAGCCTCCGGCGGACGTCACGGAATCGGAGAGGAATGCTTAGGGGATGTTAGCCGTTGTCGCTATGTTAGCACTACGCTTTCGCAAAAAACATCTGCAGGAAAAAGCGCAAAGCCGATTCCAGACGTGATTATGCCGAGGCATAATTGATTAACTTACATTACTAAAAAGTATGATCAGCATAAGGAGGGAGAAAATGAAGCGTCAAAATAGAAGATTATTTAAGAGTCAAGGGGGATTCTCTTTAATTGAGGTTGTTGCTTCCTTAGTTATAATAACTATCATCTTATTATCCTTTTTCGGCTTACTCATTCAATCGAATAAAACCGGAAAAAGCTCTGAACAAATTATTGATGCTACCTATTTAGCGCAAAAGGAAATGGAGAAAATGTATAACTACTTTAAATCTACCACGACCGAAACTTGGGACTCTAATTTTCCGTACTTAGCTGAAAAGGATGAAGTGAATTCAACAGGTAATATCACGAGATATAAAGTGACACCCTCTAATGCTAAAAATAAGGAAATCATAATAGTGAATGCTGAAGATATACCGCATGATAATACCGTTAGGATTACTATCGAAGTTTATGATTCAAGAGGGGCGACATTAAAAGCGAAAATGCAAAATATCTTTAGCTTGTAAGAAAAGAGGTGGTTCATATGTCTAAATTCCAAAATGAGAGAGGCGTAACCTTACTAGAAGTTTTGGCTGTTACTGTAATAGCTACGATTGTATCTATTGTTCTTATGTCTATCTTAACGAACAGTAAAACTACAAGCGATAAACAAATGAAATCGACTATTCAATTATCTGACACAACTTATATTTTGAAAGTTGTTACTAAAGATACGCGTAAATCTACGGAAATTCATAAAAAGGCTTTAGATGAGTATACAGAATATACACTAATAAATAATCAAAATAATAAAAAATATACTTATGTATACCACCAAAAGGATCAGACGATTACGAGAAATGATGAAATGATTGCAGCGAATGTGCTTGATTTTAACATTGAAGATAAACGGAGTTATGTAATTATTGATATTACAACGCCAAATAGTAAGCCTTTTTCATCAACAATCTATTTTAGGGGAGGCAGCTAAATGTTTAAGAATCTAAAACAAGAAAATGGCTATTCATTACTTTTAGTAACTTTGACAATCGCTTTTATCTCAGTTCTTGGAATTACGCTTTTAACACTTACTGCTAATTCATTAAAGATGTCTGCTAATGAGCGAGATGACCAATCTGTTTTTTACATTGCGGAAGGTGGCTTAAACAGTACAAAAAGTAAAGTAGAACAATTAGTTAAAATTACATACGATGAAAATAGAAAAAAATTCAATAAGCTACCTCCTGATAAAAGAAAGCCGGAAAAATTTAAGTCAGATTTTATAGAAGCATTTGAAAGTAGCTTAGAAAAAATTTTTGAAAAGAATCAATCAACATATGCTGATACAGTAACTTTTGATGAACAATTTAATGAAAAAACTTTTGCAAATGTAACAGTTATTCAAGAAAGTGCTGAACAATTACAATATAAAATAACGTCCGTTGGTAATGTTGGCAAGAAAACGAGAACAGTAGCACAGACAATTACAATCGATTTAGGAAGCGGAACGGGTTCTGGTTTTTCAAATTCCGCTGCTATCCACGCTATAAAAAACATCGAACTTGGAGGAGGTAAACTTAATGGGGATGTTGTTTCTGACAGTGGAAAAATTAATATTACACAAGAGAGTGCTAAAATTACTGGTAAGATTGGAACAACTCCAGATAAGTTTTCAAAGCCGAGCTGGATGAATGTTACTAATGAGATTATAGGGAATGTTGCATTTCCGAAGGATGTATTACCACCTTTCCCGGATAATGAATTTACTAGTTTAAGCACAAGACCATATACAAATTCAATTCAAGTTTCTATCGATGGAAAGCAAATTCAACTCCCGTTAGAAAATCATTCAATTAAGATTGATGGTGGGGGAAATGGACACATAAATGGGTATCAAAACTTTAGTGGTACGCTCCCACTTACTCAAAGTATGTACTTGAAAACGCTTACGGTTTCTTCGGACAGAACGTTAACTATAGATGTAGGTGATTCAGACAAAAATTTATATATAGATAACTTTGACTTCTCTCAAGGGCATTTAAATATTACGGGAAGTGGTAGATTAACTTTGTATATTATGGATACCTTTAATTTAAAGGGAGATTCGAGTATGAATAATACAGGGGACATAGGGCAATTAAGTGTATATTATACAGGCACTTCGTTAATGGATTTTACTGGTGATACAAAAACAAAAGCTTCTATATATGCCAAATCAGCTGATATAAAAATAAATGGTTCTGGTAGCGTACAAGGAAATCTATATGCAGGTGGATCAAATATCACTGTTGAAGGAGGGTCTTATAATCACGACTTATATATTTATGCCCCAGACGCAAAAATCACAATGAGAGGATCAGGAGAAGTTATAGGAGGAATAATGGCTTATACAGTAAATACGAGTGGAGGGTCAACTGTTACTTACAAACCAAAAACGATTGAAGATACAATATCAAATGGTGGTTTAGTATTTGAAGAAAATAATAATTTAACAATTTCTAATAGTATGCTTGAAGTAGAATAAAGATCACGGAGCATGAAGAGGTTGTTTAGAATCCGATATTCTGACTTTTATACAATAGAATATTAAGTTTGTCTTCTTAGTAATGACATTATTTTTACAACTATATAGTTAGCTTTAGAGAAGCTTATAATGCAGTCTAGTCTATGACGATTGGTGGAATGGGGTTCCTATTGCATGTGAGAAAGTAATAGAAAAGGGTTATTTAGAATGTCTGGAATGAATTCAGATTTTCTAAATAACCCTTATTTTAATATTGGTTAAAAACTTGGTGAGAATAAAAAAGAGGGTGCTATTTGAATTAAAAATGCAACCTTTCAATTGAACCTGAAATTAATAGTCTTTTCTATCTAGGGTGGTTGATTCGATCTGTATACATCGGAAGTTTCATGGAGATATATGCCCTTATTTTATAGTCCATAAAACACATTAACAACATTTCAACAGTAATTACAATTTCATACTTATAAAAGGTAAGTTCACTAAATTTTAACTATTTTTAGGATGAAAGACTCATTTTTAAATATAGTTTGTGTTGTATTGTAAAAATATGAATAAAAAGTAATTGTTTCATATGAGTAAATAGACATTATTTTTCTTACTATATTTGTAAAGGTGGTGAGGCTATGAAATTATATTTGAAGTTAGGCGCAATGGTAGCTGTTCTAATCATCTTATTAACAGTCTGGGTACCTAATATGATCGTAGATAGTGCACTGGCTAAAGGTGTTGAATCTACAATCGGAGGAATATCGGTTAAGGATTTAGAGGGTGGTGATATTGAAAATGCTTTACAAGAGGCTATTAATATTTGGCGAGACGCTCCTGTTAGCGTAGAAGGGGCCAATATTACGATTTCACTGGATCCAAAATTATTTGTATTTGATGTAGATAGTTCTATAGCTGAATATCATAGTTTAACAGACAAGTCTTGGTTTGCTTTCTGGAAGCAAGAACAAGCGGTACATATACCCTTACATGTGGAAGTAGATGATCAAGTGAAAAAGCAGCTTGAGTCTACTGGTGTATGGGAGGTTGATGCGACCTTAAATGCGATTATCACTCAAATTTCTTATTTGAAAAGTCATAAAATCAATGCAACAGTATCAGATACTCAGTTAATAGAAGCAGACCGTTTGGCTCTATCGATTGAGAAAATACCTGCAAATGCAATAGGTGTTGATAAACTAACGAATATGCTAAATGATTCTATTATTTTACCGGAAGTGCCATTTTCTTATTTAACAACGATAGAAGAAAAATATGACGAAGCAAATAGTGAAGCAATTAATTTCGTAGCCTCTATGCTTTATCATGCTGCTCTTCAAACTGAATATGAGATTTCAGAGAGACATTCTCAAGAAGAGAGGCCAAATTATTTACAGCAAGGGTTGGATGCGAGGGTAAATCGTGCGTTAGATAAAGATTTGCAATTTGTAAACCGTTCTGATCAATCGAACAAGTTAAAACTCACAGTAGAAGGTGATTCTTTAAAAGTGGAATTATTAGCTCAAAAGAAAGAAAAAGAAATCACTGTTCGAGTTAGTAAAGATAAGATCATACAACCACGGGTCATTATTCGCTATTCTAAAGACTTACCAGTAGGCAGCGAAAAGGTTATCCAAAAAGGTCAAGAAGGTGTACGGGTCGAAGTTTATCGTTCGATTTTAGAAAATGGTAACTCTACGGAGGAACTAGTCAGCCGTGACTATTATCCACCCGTTAATAAAATCATCGTGAAATCTTCAAGACAACCTGCTGTTCCAGAAAATAGTAGTGAGAAAGTGGGAACTTCCGACTCAAGTGATCCTGATTTAAACATGGATTTAGATGGAGATGGATTACCAGATATACAATCTGAAAATGAAACATCCAGCAATAAAGCTGTGAAAACCAATAAAGATACATCTACAGATACGAATACTTCAAAAAATCCGAATGATCCTGAGATTGTATATGGGTACTATGATAAAGGTGGGAATTTTGTACAAACAAGCCCATAAAGAGAGGAGCATATGTGAATGGTCGTAAAAACTGGGCGAAAGCGCTTAGGTGATTTACTTGTTGAAGCTGGTGTTATTACAAACGTGCAATTAGAATTTGCGCTCACGAACAAAACAAAAGAAGAGAAATTAGGCGATTTTCTTATAAAGGAAAATATTTTAACAGAGCAGCAGCTAATTGAAGTACTTGAGTTTCAGCTAGGGATCCCACATATTCATTTAAATCAATATTCAATAAGCCCGGACTTACTTCAACTTGTTCCGGCTGAACTCGCTAAACGAACAAATATAATTCCAATTCGTCGTGAAAAAAATAAACTTTTCATCGCGATGGCTGATCCGATGGATTATTTCGCAATTGAAGAAGTACGTATGGCGACGGGCTGCCAAATCGAAACAAGTATTGCAGCTAAGGATGATTTATATCGTACGCTAACGAAATACTATGATTTACAAGAGTCTATGGAAGCGGCATTGCTCGACATTGGCGCGACAGTTGCTGAAACACAGGAGGAAATTGAACGAGAGGATTCTCCGATTGTCCGACTAGTTAATCAGATCATTGCAAACGGAGTTGCCCAACGAGCGAGTGATATCCACTTTGACCCACAGGAGACGGATTTAAGGGTTCGTTATCGAGTGGATGGTGTATTGAGAACCGAGCGTTCATTACCGAAACATATGCAAAACATAATATTAGCACGTATCAAAATTATGGGGAACTTAAATATTACGGAAAATCGAATTCCTCAAGATGGACGAATTAAAACGAATGTTAATTTCAAGCCAGTAGATATTCGACTTTCGACGCTTCCGACTGTTTATGGGGAAAAAGTCGTCATGCGTATTTTGGACTTAAGTAGTGTAGCCAATTCTATTGACAAGCTTGGCTTTACAGAGCAAAACGAAGCCCTTTTCCGAAACATGATTGACAATCCTAATGGTATTCTGCTCATTACGGGGCCTACAGGATCAGGGAAATCATCTACATTATATGCGGCCTTAAGTAACTTGAATGAAGAAGATGTCAACATCATTACAGTGGAAGATCCAGTTGAGTATCAGCTCGACGGTATAAACCAAATTCAAGTGAAAGAAGAAGTCGGTTTAACATTTGCCACTGGATTGCGTTCCATTTTGCGTCAAGACCCAGATATTGTAATGATAGGTGAAATAAGGGATTTTGAAACTGCGCAAATAGCAGTGCGTGCCTCCTTAACAGGGCATTTAGTTTTAAGTACTTTACATACAAATAGTGCTGTTGAGTCAATTTCTCGACTAAAGGATATGGGAATAGAACCGTTTTTATTATCCTCCTCACTAGTAGGAATTATGGCACAGCGCTTAGTACGACGAATTTGTCGGGATTGTGGAGAAGATTATATTTTTACCAAGCATGAATTAGAAATATTGCATAAGAACGGCATTGATGGTGTTACACATGGTAGACGCGGAAGAGGCTGTCCTTCGTGCAATCAAACCGGGTATCGCGGACGAATGGCTATTCATGAAATTTTACCAATCGATCGCAATATTAAAGAAATGATTTTAAGTCGAAGTAGTGATAGTGCTATGCGTGATTATATGAAACAAGAAGGCTATTACACATTACTAGTAGATGGGTTGTTAAAAGTAGTAGAAGGACAAACAACCACTTCAGAAGTATTGCGTGTAGCAAATGCAGATTAGGATGTGAATCGTTCATGACAACATGTAGAAATATTGATGAGCTATTAACACGCGCATTTGAAGAAAAAGCGTCTGACCTTCACTTAACAAAGGGAATCCCGCCAGTTTATCGTATCCATGGACAACTAGAACGGTATGGGAGTGAACTACTAACTTCTGAAGAGTTACAGACAATGGTTAAAACTATTTTACCTGAGCATAAATTACAAGAATTTCATGATAAAGGGGAAACCGATTTTAACTATTCATTGCAAGGAAAATGTCGTTTTCGTGTAAATGCCTATCATCAACGCAATGAAGTGACGATAGCTGCCCGTTTGATTGAAGCAAAAATTCCTTCCATTGAATCGTTAAATATGCCACAGATACTGTATCAATTAGCAGAAAAGCCACAGGGTCTTATTTTAGTAACAGGTCCAACAGGTTCTGGTAAATCTACAACGCTCGCTGCAATGATTGATCATCTTAATGAAAGAAAATCAAAGCATATTATAACGCTTGAGGACCCAATTGAATATTTACATATACATAAAAAATCCATTATCAATCAACGTGAAGTAGGAGTTGATACTCAGAGCTTTGCCAATGGTTTGCGTGCTGCTCTTCGTCAGGACCCCGACATTATTTTAGTAGGAGAGATGCGTGATTACGAAACGATTTCTACAGCCATTACAGCTGCAGAAACGGGCCATTTAGTGATGGCGACATTACATACAAGTAGTGCTCCAACTACGATTGATCGTATTATAGATGTTTTTCCACCACATCAGCAGGGACAAATTCGTGTACAATTAGCCAATGTTTTAGTGGGCATTATTTCACAGCGTTTATTTGTACGTAAAGATGCCAAGGGGCGAATTGCTGCAACTGAAATATTAGTACAAGCACCATCTATTTCAAATTTAATTCGAAATGAAAAAGTTCACCAAATTCCTACTGTTATGCAGACGAGTAAAGCGTTAGGTATGCATACTTTGGAATCTTCTATGCAGCAGCTAATCGCTATGGGGAAAATTTCCTTAGAGGATGCAAGGCCATATATGAATGCGGGGGATTATAATTGACCGTTTTTCGATATAGTGGACGCACAAAAACTGGTGCACACAAAAAAGGAATCATTGACGCGACTAACAAAAAGGTAGCACTTGAAAAATTACGAGCACAAGGCATTAATGCCCGTGAGCTGGAAGCGTCTAAAAGCATTTTACACAAAGACTTAAACTTTGGCGGTAAAGTAAAGCACCAGGATTTCGTTATTTACTGTCGCCAATACGCAACACTAATCCGTGCTGGCGTTTCAATTGTAGAGGCAACACATATTTTAAGTACGCAAACTAAAAGTAAAGCATTGAAAAGAGCTTTACAACAAGTGGAAGAAGATATACGAGGGGGTACAGCATTTTCAGATGCAGCCGCCAAGCATCCTAAGGTTTTTCCAGTAATGTTTATTAATATGATGCGCTCAGGTGAGGCAACGGGGAATATCGATGAGACGTTAGAGCGTTTAGCAGGGACACTTGAAAAGCAATTCAAAATTAAAAAGAAAGTACAATCAGCATTAACATATCCAGCTATTTTATCTGTGCTAACAATCGCGGTAGGTATGTTTTTAATGATAGTTATCGTTCCGACGTTTATGGCTACTTTTGAAGAAATGGACATAGAAATGCCAATATTAACGGTTGTTGTTGTCAGTATTTCAGATTGGTTAATAGCTTACTGGTATGTTGTAGTTGGGATTCTCATATTGTCGATTGTTCTATTTCGATTTTTCTATAAAAATAATAAGCAATTTCATTACAATGTGAACTACGCATTACTTCGAATACCTGTATTTGGTATTTTAATGCAAAAAAATGTAATTGCTCGCATGACTAGAACCTTATCATCTTTGTTCAGTAGTTCAGTGCCTATTCTACATGCACTGACAATTGTTGAAAAAGTTGTAGGGAATCCAGTTGTAGGTAAGGTTGTACTGGAGGCAAGAGATAACCTAGAAAAAGGCGGTACATTATCTGAACCACTAGAAAAAAGTTGGCTTTTCCCTCCTTTAGTAACCCAAATGACATCTATCGGAGAGAAAACAGGTTCGCTTGATTATATGCTCGAAAAGATCGCGGATTTTTACGAGGAAGAAGTAGATCGTTCCGTTGATACATTAAAATCGCTCATAGAACCATTAATGATACTCGTTTTAGCAGCGGTTGTAGGAGTGATTGTCGCGGCAATTTTCCTACCAATGTTCGCATTATACGAAAATATGTAAGCGTTCTATCTTTTAAGGGGGTGGTATAGAAAAGTCTGTAGTAGTAGTAGTTGTTGTTGTTGTAGGTGTACATATTTTTGGACTAATTATAACAATTTATAAGGAGGAACACCGATGTTCAAAAAAATCATGAACAAAAAACTATTAAAAAATCAAAAAGGGTTAACGTTAATTGAGCTTTTAGCGGTAATTGTAATTCTAGCAATTATTGCGGCGATTGCCATTCCTGCTATTGGGAATATTATTAACAATTCTAAAGACAAAGCAATTCTTTCAGATGCTGCAGGTGTCCTAGCGGGTGCAAAAATTGCTATTGCTGATGGAGCTTGTGGTGATACGACTCAAGATACTGTTACTTGTAAGGAAGAAGTACTTAAAGACGTTTTCGAAGGTGAATTAGATCCTAATGATAAAGTAACATATACTAAAGCAGACAAAAAATATATTATACATTATAGTGAATTAGGGAAAATTAGAAATACGACAAAATTTACTGTCGATGGTTTTTATAAAGCGGGAGATACTAATATATCTGAAGAAGCTTTAAATAAAGTTATGAATAAGTAATGATCTTTCAAAGAACATCCAATTCGCAAATTGGATGTTCAAATGAAAGATTAATATATTTGATTTTTGTTATAAAAATCAAAAAGGAGGCATCTTTCCCCGTGTTTACAAAAAAGAAAAAATCGCATGTGTCGATTGAGATAAAGGATTATATATTACGTGCGATTGTAGCAAAAGGTGCTGACCCGTCGCAATGGAAGGGCTATGAATTGCCATTAGTACAGGGAATGGTTGAGGGTTCTGTTATTCATGATGAAATGGAATTGTTTGATGTCATGAAAAATGATGTGGCAAAATGGGCAGGCAAAAAGCAAAATGCGCGTATTTTTGTACCGGATACTTCCGTTTTGTTAAAGAGCTTTGAGCATCCTGATGATATAGAGTGGCATGAATTAAAAGGGTATGTGGAGATGGAGCTTGGTCAGTCCATTCATCTTCCATTCCAAGATCCACTTATTGATGTGTATGATCCAAAACCTAGTGATGGACAGGCGATGCTATTTGCAGCACCTTCAGAAGAAGTGACGAAAATGATTGGTCTTTTACTCGATGCTTCATTAGAACCTCAAGTAGCAGATATTCGTGCATTGTGTAATATTCGTCTGTTAGATCATTTGCAGTTAATAAAAGATAATCGAACTTATTTAATAGCGGATTGGTCCATCAATGAATTGTCGATTAGTATTTTTTCGAATGGTCAACTTGAATTTTTACGGTACCAATCATTTGATACAGATTTATCGGAGTGGAAGTTTGAAGAAAAAGAGGAGTTTAGTTTTGCTTATCGTTTAGATGCCGAAGATGATTATCGTATCATTCTTACCGATCAAATGCTTGAAATAGATCGTATCATGAATTTCTTTAAGTTTTCCTTACATAAAGGTGAGAAAAGTGTTGATGAGATTATCATTTTAGGAGATAATCCACTACTCCCTACCATTGAAGAGTTTTTAGAAAATAATTTTATGACACCGATTATTATGTTAAATGATTCAGTCATTCAAAAATCATTCCCTCAATTTTCAGAGAAATTTGCAAGCCTGATTGGACTTGCATTAAAGGAGGTTAACTGATGGTACCAGAAATAAACCTCTTACCAGATTTAGAAAAAAAGCATTCAACACCAGCTTTATTCTATATAGTATTTATAATTCTAATTGGTATGATAGTAGGATATATGATTTTCTTGTTTTTCCAAGCAAAAAGTGATCTTACAAAATTAAGTGCGCAGGAAATGGAGCTTTCATCCCAACACGAACAACTTCAAACTGAGCTAGATGTAAAGCGAAATGTGAACGAAGGCTCATTGGAACAATCTGTACAATTTGTGGAAAAAGTCTCGTATCCAGTGACCCCCTTAATGGATGAAACCCAAGTATTGTTACCCGAGCAAACGTATTTACGGGATTATGTATTTGGTGAAAAAAATGTTGAGGTTACGGCTGATTTTGAAACAATGTCAGCCATATCATCTTATTTAGAGAAGCTAACAGTAAGCCGCTATTTCAATGATATACAGGTTGATACTATTTCTAATTTTGATGTTGCTATTGGAAATCAAGAGGAAGAAAATACTAAGAACAAGTTTAAGGAAGTGCCACGTTATTCGGCAACGATTACATTAGGAATTGATTTTAAATTTCTCGCTGGAGGTAGAGAATCATGACTAGTAGTAAAAATTCAACGATTCTTATCTTAACAGCCTTCGTTGCAGCTATTTTATTTGCACTATATTACTATATAGTAACACCTAAATTAGAAGAAGTAGATGCGAAGGAAAGTTCAATTAACGCACTTCAACAAGAAATGTCTACTATTCAGAAGCAGATTGCTGTAATTGAAGAGAATGGCAAATCATCTAGTGGAAGTAATTTAACATTGCGTAAAAAAGTACCTCAAACTAGAGCTATTGAAGAGGTAATTCGAAATATTGAAGAGACTGAAGCGGTGACGGGAACACGGGTAGAAGCTGTGGATTTTAATAATTATGATTCACTTGTAATGGATTCTACTATGACAGATCCCAACTCGGCAAATTCTGAGGAACAGGTTGAACCAAAGCAATCTGCAAATGAAGCTGAGGAACAAGCTGTTGCTAAGAATGATGAAACACCTGAAGTGAAAGATAAAATACCAACTGCTACTCTCAATAAAGATTCCATACCAAAGGAATTAAAATTAGTAACATTTAATATTGATGTTGTCGCACTGGATAAAAATGCAATGGTTGAATTTATAAAAGAGATTGAAAAAATTAATCGTGTGATGAAAATTGATGCTATCGATTTCACAGCAACTGGAGAGGAAGCAAAGTTCCAGGAGGATGCAGATACAGCCTTAAAATCTACCATACAAGTAACGACGTTCTATTATGAAGGACAACAATAGATTGATTGGCGCGCATACTTCCAATGTATGGGCGTCTATTAGTATAGGAGGAAATAAAAATGGAGATTGCTTATACAATTACAGTTTTCATATTTGGGCTCTTTTTAGGCTCATTTTTTAATGTAGTTGGTTTACGCGTGCCTTTGAAGGAGTCCATTGTGCGTCCACCCTCTCATTGCACTTCTTGTAAGAGACAGTTGACGGCGCTTGATTTGGTACCTGTTTTGTCCTATGTATTTCTTGGGGGAAAATGCCGAAGCTGTGGGCAAAAAATTTCTTGGATTTATCCATTGATGGAACTTATAACAGGCATGTTATTTACATTTGCTTATTGGAAATTAGGCTTTAGTGCAGAATTTTTTGTAGCACTATTATTTATTTCATTATTAGTCATTATTGTCGTGTCGGATTTTGCTTATATGCTTATACCCGATAAAGTGCTATTATTCTTTTTACCATTGCTCGTTTTTGGACGCGTCATATCTCCTTTGTCTCCGTGGTGGGACAGTGTAGTTGGTGCTTTGGTAGGTTTTGGCATATTATATTGTATAGCTGTCCTATCAAGAGGTGGAATGGGTGGAGGCGATATTAAATTATTCTTTTTACTTGGTCTCGTACTCGGTACAATACATGCAATTCTTACACTATTTATAGCTGCTGTCATTGGCATGATTGTTGGAATAGTAGTGTTAAAAGTACGCGGACAGGGAAGAGAAACACCTATACCATTCGGACCTTCTATTGCTTTAGCTGCTATTATTATCTATTTCTATGGGGATGCGTTGATGAATTGGTATCTTGGGTTTTGGTAATTAATCAGTGGAGGAGTCCTTCGATGATTAATAGTCTTCAAGCTTTTATAGGTAGTTAATGCTAGATATAGATCATGGAGGGGATAAGATGAAACCAATTATCGGAATAACAGCCTTTGCGGAGGATGATTTGTCCTCAAGATTAAATGCTGCTTATAGCAAAAGTATAATTGAAGCTGGGGGTGTACCTCTTATAATTCCGATTGGAGTTGAAGAGGATGTAGCACAAATTTTATCGTTGACGGACGGATTATTACTATCGGGCGGATATGATGTACATCCATTTCTTTTTGGTGCAGAACCTACACCAAAGTTAGGGAAGATTCATCCGGAAAGGGATTCAGTAGAACTTTCATTGATTGAAGCCGCCTCTATTCGGAAAATGCCGATTTTCGGGATTTGTCGAGGGATTCAAATGCTGAATGTTGCATTTGGAGGCACACTCTATCAGGACATTGATAGTGAATATCATAGTAAAAAATTAATAAAGCATACGCAACAAGCGGCACGGGGCGTTGCTACACATCATGTTCATCTAACACCGGATACATTATTAACAACAATTATCGAGGAAGAAAAAATAGCGGTAAATTCATTTCATCATCAGGCAATAAACGCAGCAGCAGAAAAATTGAAAGTGGCAGCCAAATCAAGTGATGGTATCGTTGAAGCCGTCGTACACGAAGATTTACCATTTTGTCTAGCAGTACAATGGCATCCTGAAGAGCTAGCCATTGTAGGTGATGAAGCATCAAAAAAATTATTCTATGCATTTGTAAAGGCGAGTTTGAAATTCAAGGTAGAGGCATAAAACTTTATAAGCATTACGGAATAGAATTTTGTATAAATGGCAAGATAACCTTGGTAATAAACATGAAAAATAGATGTATGCCATAAAAGCGGCTCATCGGACGCCCTTAGGAAGCTCTGCGCGAAAGCGAAGCGGCAGCGGCAAATGTTTTAACTGTGCGAAAGCGAAGCGGCAGCAACAAATGTTTTAACTGTGCGAAAGCGAAGAGGCAGCAACAAAGCGCCCGGCCGGAACGAAAATCACCCCCACGTTATGGGGATGAGCTTTTTTAAATTAACTAAAGACATTGCTAGAGGGAAGAATCCATTATACAGTGGGTTCTTTTTTAGTGTATAAAAAGGCACTCAAAAATAAGAAAAAGAGGTATATGCCCATTTGTGAACATAGAATCCTCTTTTTGTACGCTGCTATTGAGATACTTTTAATGAACACGACGATAAAGACCTACAACATGGCCCAAAATAGAAACTTGGTCTACGATAATTGGCTCCATTGTTGCGTTTTCAGGCTGTAAACGGAAATGACTTTTTTCCTTAAAGAAACGCTTTACAGTTGCTTCATTCTCTTCAGTCATTGCAACTACAATATCACCATTATCAGCTGTAGATTTTTGTTTAACAATAACTAAATCTCCGTCTAAAATGCCAGCTTCGATCATTGATTCACCCATAATTTCTAGCATAAATAACTGATCTTCACTTGTACCATAAATATCCGGTAGCGGGAAATATTCATCGATATTTTCAACAGCAGTTATCGGAGAACCTGCAGTAACTTTCCCAACAAGTGGGACATGTATAACATGTTGCTTTTGAATAGAATCCTCTGGCTCTAGAATTTCAATGGCACGTGGTTTAGTTGGGTCGCGTCGGATTAAGCCTTTTTGCTCCAAACGAGCTAAATGTCCATGAACTGTAGAGCTTGAAGCAAGTCCAACTGCTTCACCAATCTCACGTACAGATGGTGGATACCCCTTTGTGCGTACCTCTTCTTTAATGAAATCTAATATGGCCTCTTGTCTTTTCGAAACTTTTTTCATGATTGCTCACCTCTTTTTTCTAGTCATTCTACTTATTAGTAGTATAGCAGAATGCGAACACTTAAGCAAACATAGGTTCGAAAAGTGTTTGACAAAAACGTTTGTTCGCATTATTATAAGAACATATATTCCGAACAAACATTCTTGAAAAGGGGTTATACACATGAACTGGTTTAAAAAAAATCCACATATTACAACTTTATTAGGAGCTTGTCTACTATTTACAGCATATCTTTTTATAACAGATCCAGGGGATGTCACATACGCAGAAATTGAAGTCGAACATGGTGATAGTTTATGGTCGTTAGCCGAACAATACCGTGGTAAAATGAAATCGGATGAATGGATTAAGCTTGTTAAGGCAGAAAATGAATTATCGAACGTACGAATTATTGCAGGTAATTCTCTAGTGATTCCAGTAGTGGGTGACGACCAACCCAATTCTATAAATTCAATTGAAATTGCGAGAAATGTAAAATGATAACAAAACAACAATCGGCTGTTGTCTATTGCCGTGTGAGTACAGAAAAAGAGACACAAAGCTCCTCATTAGAGCGACAGGAGGAGGAGTTAGTACGCTATGCTAGAGAACAGGGCTACGAAGTGAAACTTGTTTTTAAGGATAAGCATAGTGGCTATGATGTGGAACGAGAAGGATTACTAGAAATGCTCGATTTCATAAAAGAAAAAGAAGTAACAGCATTATTTGTGCAGGATGAAACACGTTTAGGACGTGGAAATGCTCGAATGGCCGTTTTGCATTTATTGCAGAAAACTGAAACTAATGTTTTCTCTATGCGAGACGAGGGACCTGTACAATTAAATGAAATGGATACGATGCTCCTAGAAATTTTAGCAATTGTAGAGGAGTACCAGCGTAGAATCCATAATGCTAAAATACGTCGTGGCATGCGTCGGGCAGTTGAAAATGGCTACCGCCCTGAAAATAATTTATCTAACCGAGGAAACCCAAACGGCCAGGAACGTAAAGATGTCCCTATAGAAGAGATCGTTAAACTCCGCAATCGAGGCTTCACATTTGAGGAAATAGCTATGACTCTTAGGGGGCTAGGCTTTGACGTAAGCAAAGCCACTGTCCATAGGAGATATCGGGAACATTTAGAGGGTAACGAAATAAAGTAACGTTTTAATCAGTGGGAGTTTTCCTACTGATTTTTTTCTTTTTAAAGGCTTTATATGAAGGTGAAGGAACGAGTAGTGACGGATAGAGCAGTGAAAAACGTGGATAGAAACGTCAAAGTGACGGATAGAACAGCGAAAAATGTGGATAGAAACGTCAAAGTGACGGATAGAGCAGTGAAAAACGTGGATAGAAACGTCAAAGTGACGGATAGAACAGCGAAAAACGTGGATAGAAACGGCAAAGTGACGGATAGAACAGCGAAAAACGTGGATAGAAACGGCAAAGTGACTGATAGAACAGCGAAAAACGTGGATAGAAACGCCAAAATGACTGATAGAACAGCGAAAGAATGTCCAACAGATTGGACATTTTGGAAATAAAATAAGAGAAGTAGCCATTTCTACCTCTCTTGCTCAATATTCTCTAGAAACTTGCCATCTTTTATTGTAGTAATCTTTCATATCATTTAGAGCTTTTTTTATTCTTTGTACCAATCTTCATCAAACGAGAGATGTAGGGCTTTCCCCACAGTAATCCCAAATTGTATAAATCCTCTACCTCTTGCAGTTATGATGTTTCCATCTTGGACAACTAGGTCTTCAGAGAAATGATTAAGATCGAAGAAGTCTAATTTTCTTATAACTTCTAGCGGCAATCCAACAGTATACTTTCTGTTTTTTAATACTCCGGCTTTCGCTAAAAGAGATGGAGAACTAGAGATACTTGCAATTGTTGCTCCTTTGGCATGCGCATTACCAATAAAATCAATTAATTTTTGCTCATTTATTAGTAAAGCTATATCCATACAGCCTGGTAGCAATAAGCTATCGATTTCGTCAAGATTAACTTCACTTATTTGTGTATCGGCTATACAAGATAACCCAGATTCCCCTTTAATTTTTTCAGTGTTTAACCCAACAGTTACAATGGGTTTATCTCCTTGCATTAATATAGATAATGCTACACTCAATTCATATTCACTAAATTGGGGATACAATAATACAGCTGTCTTTTTCATATAATTCTCCCATCTATTTTAATACGACGATGTAGATCTTGAAATAGCCGAAGTGAAAATATCTTATATCCATTCCTCATCTAAGACAGCATAATAGTATTCATCCCACCACTCATCTCCATGTGGAATACATTTTTTAAAATAACCTTCGCGTCTCATGCCAATTTTCTCCATCACTTTATAGGATGGGATATTTTCCGGCTGGCAAGTTGCAATAATTCTATGCAGTTTCATTTCTTTAAATCCATAGTCCAGTACAACTTTTGCAGCTTCTGAGGCGTATCCATTGTTGTAATAGCTCGGATTCAATACCCAGCCAATTTCATACGTATGATCACCAAAGTATTGATGGAAAACAATATGGCCAATAACAAAATTTTCACTTAGTAAAATAATAGGGAAGTGTTTTGCTTTTTCACCGCTATTTTCTGAAACAAACTTTTTTGCTTGCTCCTCATTAAAAACGCCCTCTGGAATATACTTCATCACAGTTGGATTTGAAGTATATTCATAGACAGCTTGCCAATCTTGAACTTCGAACTCTCTTATTAATAGTCTGTTCGTTTTGATAAACATTTCATTTTCCCCCTTGTATTGAAATTTCACATTAGTTTTCTCTTAATAAAAAATTATAGGATATTATTTTTATTTATTAGCTCATCAATCTTTTTATTCATTTTTTTCACTTCAGATTGGTTATATAAATAAAATAACAGCCAAATAAGAGTAAAGAGCAAAACACTAAAAAATAGCATTAACAAAGTTATTGCTAGAGATGATGTTGGAAGCCATTTTAAAGATAGCGCAACAACAATAAAAGTACCTATAGAAATTGCAAAATGGATAGCTGTTTGTAGTAAAAACGTTAAACGTTCTACTTGGTAAATAAGGGATGGTAATACACAAGCTAGTCCCACAATAATTGAACCTAGAGCCTGATGTGTAAAATCAGCCGTAATAGCTTCTAAAAAAATCTCTCCAAAAATCCAAGAACCAAAAAGATTAATCAAAACAAAAACTGTACACCCCATACTTACACCAAATGCTACATTTTTAAAAAAATGCATATAACTTAAACCCCCAAACGCTTTTTAAATTGCTTTCGATAATTACGAGAAATAATTTCTTTGATTCCTAGAACTAGCTCAATCTCCAATGTTCCATTAAATGAAGCTTCGATATTTTTAACTTTTGCTAGATTTATAATTGCAGATTTAGAAATCCGAATGAAATTATTCCCTAATTGTCGCTCTAATTCATATAAAGGTTTATTTAAAATGAGACGATTATCAGCTTCATCATATAAAGCTAATTCTCTTCCTTCCGTTCGAATAACAATTATTGAATTTGGATCAATGATATATGTTTTATTATTTGCTATCCCTGTTAAAATTTGTTCTTCTTGCTCTTGTTGCAATAAAGAAATAGCAGCTTGTATCGTAGGCGTAAGTTTTGCTGTACAAATTGTTACATGCGGCTCTTCATACTCGGAATCTATTTTTACCTCTATTTTCAGCTTGATCACCTCTTGAAAAAAATTATAGCATATCCATCATTTAGGGGAATGCAGGTCATGCTTTGAAAAAGGCATCTTAGACAATCATAACAACATGTTACTCCGAACGTATTGTTGGCAAATATTTCGTTCGTTATATTGAATTCAGATAAGATGTACATCAAACGAAATAGAGGTCTAAACAAAATTAGAACATGAATTTTTCGAAGAAATGAGTATTCGGCTAGTTCATGATTAGGAGGCTAGGGATATTATGAATGAATTGACTACTTCAAGTGAAAGAAATAAAACTAGTTGGATCTTAGTAAGTATTTCAACGATGCTTACAACTAGTATCATTTTTTGGTATTTTAATAATCCAGAAGGTTTTATAGAAAATGGAATTGGCTTTAGGGTAGAAGTATTTTCAAATGTTTTTATTTGGATTTTTTCGCTTTTTATCATATCGGGATACATTGCTTATACAATTAGTGCATTACCTTTCGTAAAAGCACATTTATTTACAATTTCTTGGCTTAAAGTAATTGGAATATGGGCTGCAATTGTAACAGGGATAGTAGAAGAAGTTGTTTTTAGACATTTACTTATGGAATACTTATTAACAATTGGATTTTCAGACGTGACACAAATACTATTTTCAGGGATACTCTTTGGTATTGCTCACGGTGTGTGGCTACTTTTGAAAAGGGATTGGAAGTTTGCATTACCTGCTATTATAAGTACCACAATATTAGGAAGTCTTCTCGCAGCGCTTTATATTGTAGCTTCACGAAGTACCTTTGCACCAATCGTAGCTCATATTTTAATTAATATGTTTATTGAACCATGGCTAATGTTATCTGCAGTTTCTGGAAAATGGGATGATAACGGAAAAAGAACAAATTGATTATAAATATGTAAAAATTAATTTTAATGAATGTGTAGAAATGACAAATGACAGCGAGTCTGGTTATTGCCGCTTGCATATGGATGCCGAAATACCTGTATTGAAGTTTAGATATACCAGTACTTTTCAATGCCTTAAGGAATACGCTCTTACTTCACATTCTTGCTTTTTGCGAGAAGCTATTGATATCATAAACTTCAGACATTTTACTACCGATTTCACCTGAAAAATATAATTACAATACGTAAGGGAGAAGTATGTACACAATCAGCAGATTTTCACAGCTTTGCAAAATGAGTGCTCGCATGTTACGACACTATGATAAGGAAGAACTTTTGAAACCAGTACTTGTAGATTCAACAAACGGTTACAGATATTATGACCAGAGCCAATTAGAAACGGCATTACGAATCAAGAAACTAAAAGAATATAGATTTTCTCTAACCGAAATTAGAACGATCCTCCAATCATCAGACAGTACAATGTTTATCGGCATGATACAAACGAAAATAGATGAAATATCAAACGAAATGAGTCGAAATAGACAGATTATTACGGAGATGCAAGAATTGATTGAAAAGAAAGTGAATTTATTACAAGGAATAAGAAAATCATATGATATATCGCTTGGAATAAGAAGCGAGATCAGTGTCGTAAGTCAAAGATTGCAAATTAATATTGATGACATGGACAGGTATATTGATTCCCTTTACGAAAAGGCGAAAGATAGTAATATTCAGTTACTTAGTGTTCCCTCAACCATTTTTTTTGATGAAGAGTTTACCCCTGAACAATGTGATATTGAATTAATAATTCCAATCATTCGTAGAAATGACGAAAAAATATCAGGAGAATGGCAAATAAAAAAACTTCCCCAAAATATTGTTGCTACTACTTTGCATTTCGGAAGTTATGACTATATCGGATACGCACACATGGCGCTTGAAGAGTGGGCAGAAAGCAATGGCTACAGCATGGATGGTCCACCATATGAAACCTACTTGAAAGGTTCAGAATGTGACTGTCATGAAGAGGAGTATGTGACGCAAATTAGCTTTCCCGTCTGCAAAAGGCCGATGCAATAATTGCTTGACCTTCACACTATGTCAAACCTTATTCTATTTCCAAGAGAAAACTATAAAAACTTAAGGAGATCTTGGTTATGAAAAAATTTATTGTATTTTGCGCAGGGGCTGTATTAACGGCTGGGTTCATTATGGGAGGGTGTAATCCGAGTAAAGTAGAGGGAAGCGAATACGTGAAAAAACAATACGTAGGTAAGTATACAATGCCAGATGAAAGCAGCGAACATGAAGGTACGTGGTTACAATGGCCACATTCCTTTACATATGGTAAAGGTTATGTAGAAAAGATTGAACCAATTTGGATTGAGATGACGGCTGCCCTTAGCGAAGGAGAAAATGTCCATATTATCGCTTATGATGAATATGAAAAGAATTATATTTATGACCTTCTGTATGATGAAGGTATAAATATGGATAAAATCGATTTTTATATTGTTCCTACTGACGATGTATGGGCAAGAGATACAGCACCAATTTTTGTATATGATAAAGATAACAATATGAAACTCATGGATTGGAGATTTAATGGGTGGGGTAAGAAAACACCATATAAAAAAGATGCTTTAATACCAAGTGTTCTTAGTAAGCAGTTAGGTATGGAACGAATAAATCTAAATAGTGTGGTACTCGAAGGCGGAGCATTTGAACTGGATAGTAATGGTACTTTTTTATCAACACGTAGTGCTGTTATTAATAAAAATCGAAACCCTAAACTATCTGAATCAGAAATTGAGGAGTATGTGAGAGAAAATCTTGGCGCTACTAACTTTATTTGGTTAGATGGTGTGCCAAACCTAGATATTACAGATTTTCATATAGATGGTTTTGCAAAATTCCATGATAAATCTAAAATCATTACAATGAAAAAGGATGATTTAGAAGAATGGGGTCTCTCCAATAAGGATATTAAAACATTAATGCATGCAAAGAATTCTTCCGATAAGCCATATCAGTATGTGTATTTACCAATCAGTAAAAATAATGTAGTTTTAGATAACGGAAAGAATTTGAAGTATAAAGGGTCATATGTAAATTATTATATTGGGAATACAGTTGTGTTAGTTCCAAATTATAATGACCCTAATGACAAAATAGCAAACGATATAATCCAAAAACTATACCCTGATCGTAAGGTAATCGGTATTGATGTAAGGGAGCTTTATAAAGATGGTGGTATGATTCATTGCGTTACACAACAACAACCAGTCAATTTAAAGTGAAAGAGTTTATACACCTAATCTCAACAAAATTGAAAACAATGCATACCATTATTTAGCGAACTGGATGTTGATATGCTCCCTATTAGGTAGACAGATAAAAAATAAAAATCTGTTATCTAAGGGGAGTATTTTTTTATGATCCGAAGTAAGCATAAGCATCTGAGTTGTGATATGTAAAGAAATATAAAATATCACCAACTATTTTATAAAGTTGCTGAGATCGTCTTTAAATGGAAGGAGAAAAATCGAAGATGTAACTGAAAGACTACAGTTAAAGCTTATCTATAGAAAAATATTCTTTATAAGAGTGTGTTCGAAACTACTCCATTTCTGATATACGTGTTTTTCGAAAATGAATTCATAAGTATTCTAGTCATAGTGAATTAAAAGAATTAGGTAAAGGAATGAACAAAGCTATGACTAAAGGGAGAAAAATAACCATTGATAAACGTATTCAAATAGTAGAATGTTTAAAGCACCCGGAAAATTATCAGTTAACAGTGCAAACTTAGATTGCACTACTTTAAAGAATAAAGTGATACTTGAAAGGTTGGTATTACTGCATTTTCAGGGAATACATGCTATACTTTGCATACCATATTCATTAAGATATGTATTGAAAGGTGTGTAATTATGTTATCAAAAGAAAAAATTAACCGAATCAATGAACTTTCTGCTAAGTCTAAAAATGGTACATTAACAGAGGCAGAAGCTAAAGAGCGAACAGCGCTTCGTAAGGAATACCTAGATACATTTAGAGCAACGATGCGTGATACAATTGAAAACGTAAAAGTGGTAGATGCTGAAGGAAATGATGTAACACCAGAAAAAGTTAAACAAGCGAAAAAAAATAAATTTCTAAATTAATGTGTCACATTTAAATCAATTACGCCTCGGCGTAATTGCGTCTGGATTTTGAATTGTGCTTAGGCCTGCACGAGGGCCGACACGATGTCGGTCATTTCGGTAATGCCACAGGACGTGGCGTTTTTACCGATGCATGTCAGTTAGCCGTTTTCGCAGGACGCGAAGGTTTTATGCTAACAACTTTATATTAATTCCTTTCAAAATCCGAACATCCGCCGGAGGCATTATCTTTATTCAGTTAGTCTCATACGGTTTCACTGCTGTGAAAATATTAAATTTAAAATAAATATTTCTACTGAATAAAGATAAAGTATGTAATAAAACATAAATAGTATAACAAAAATATTGTTTTCTGAAGCAATGTTGACTAAACTGTATAAGAACAATATATAGGACGAGAAAGGATGTCACAAAATAATGACTCAACATGCGGATCAACTAGCGATTAATGCTATCCGAACTTTGTCAATCGATGCAATTGAAAAAGCAAACTCAGGTCACCCAGGTTTACCGATGGGGGCAGCGCCAATGGCTTATACGCTTTGGACAAAACAACTTCGCCATAATCCGGCTAATCCAAAATGGTATAACCGCGATCGTTTTGTACTTTCTGCAGGTCATGGCTCTATGCTTCTATACAGCCTACTTCACCTTGGGGGCTACGGTTTACCAATGGAAGAAATTCAAAACTTCCGTCAATGGGATTCATTAACTCCAGGACATCCTGAATATGGTCATACTGTAGGAGTAGAGGCAACAACAGGTCCTCTAGGTCAAGGTATTGCTATGACAGTTGGTATGGCAATGGCTGAACGCCATTTAGCAGCTACTTACAATAAACCTGGACATGACATCGTTGATCACTATACATTTGCACTTTGTGGCGATGGCGATTTAATGGAAGGTGTAGCAGCTGAAGCTATCTCTTTAGCAGGTCACTTAAAACTTGAAAAGTTAATCGTTTTATACGATTCAAACGATATTTCTTTAGATGGTGATTTAGAAAAATCATTCTCAGAAAATGTTCAAAAGCGTTTTGAGTCTTATGGCTGGAACTATTTAAAAGTTGCTGATGGTACAGATGTTGAAGCAATTAACGCAGCTATCGAAGAAGCTAAAAAATCAACTGGCAAGCCAACAATTATCGAAGTGAAAACTGTTATCGGTTTTGGTTCACCAAACAAATCAGGTAAAGCTGCTTCTCACGGTGCACCACTTGGTCAAGATGAGGTCGTTTTAACAAAAGCTGCTTATGAATGGGCGCACGAGCCATTCCAAATTCCTGCTGAAGCCTATGATACATTTGCAGCAGCTGCTGAAGTTCAAGGAGCACAACCTGAAGAAGCTTGGAATGCTAAGTTTGAAGCATATAAGCAAGAGTTCCCAGAATTAGCGACGCAATTTGAAAACGCAATGGATGGTCAATTACCGGAAGATTTCGCTTCAGAATTACCAGTTTATGAAGCAGGTAAATCAGTAGCAACTCGTTCTTCTTCAGGAGATGCAATCAATGCAATTGCGAAGAAAACACCATCATTCTTCGGTGGTTCAGCTGACCTTGCTGGGTCAAACAAAACTACGATGAAAGACGCTGGAGATTTCTCTGCAGATGATTATGCTGGCCGTAATATTTGGTTCGGTGTACGTGAATTTGCAATGGGTGCTGCTATGAACGGTATGGCACTTCATGGTGGTCTAAACGTATTCGGTGGTACATTCTTCGTATTCTCTGATTATGTTCGTCCAGCTGTACGTCTTTCTGCATTAATGGGTCTTCCTGTTACTTATGTATTTACACATGACTCAATTGCTGTAGGGGAAGATGGTCCAACACACGAACCAATCGAACACCTTGCATCTTTACGTGCAATGCCTAATTTATCTGTTGTTCGTCCAGCTGATGCAAATGAATCAGCAGTTGCATGGGAGCTAGCAGTAGCATCTGAAAAAACACCAACTGTTTTAGTATTATCTCGTCAAAACTTACCTGTTCTTGACGCATCTATTGATACAGTGCGTGAAGGTGTTACAAAAGGTGCTTATACAGTATCTCCTGCTACAAAAGAAGTGGCGGATGCCATTTTAATTGCAACAGGCTCTGAGGTTTCACTTGCAGTTGAAGCACAAAAAGCACTAAAAGCTGAAGGCGTGGATGTGGCAGTTGTTTCAATGCCATCGATGGATCGCTTCGAAAAGCAAGACGCAGCTTATAAAGAATCTGTTCTTCCAAAAGCTGTAACAAAACGTTTAGCAATCGAAATGGGCGCATCATTCGGCTGGCATAAATACACTGGTTTTGAAGGGGACGTTCTTGCAATTGACAAGTTCGGCGCTTCTGCACCAGGTGAATTAGTAATGGAAAAATACGGATTCACAGTAGAAAATGTTGTAGCGAAGGTTAAAGCTCTATAATTTATTAAATACCGCAATACTCAGTAAGGGTTAAATCTCCACTGAGTGTTGCGGTATTTTTTCGCGTTAAAAGGATTCGATTAAGGGACATAAACTTTTGTGGTGTTATTTCCCATTTGATATACAATGATAGTATGAGTTTTTAGAATATTTTAGTGATGTTCGCAAAAGGGGTGTTTTTAAATGAAGCTACAAAATATAGTTACACAAGTAAAGGGAACTTTTTCAGAATTAGATTGTACAGGTGGCGGAGTCATTATTTATAAACAGGGTCAAACTGTACTAGAAGAATATTTTGGTGTACAAGGGCGACAAAAAGACGCGATGAGGGTAGGTCCACATACTCTTTTTCATCTTGCTTCAGTTCGCAAAACTTATGTAGGATTTGCTGTAGCATATGCGATTTATCATAACTATATTGCCTCAATAGATGATAAATTAAGTGATTATTTAAAAGATGAAAAAGTCTTTGCAGATGTGTCGATTAGACACCTTCTAACACATACTCACGGTTTGCGTCTACAAAATGAAAAAGTAATGAAAGAATTTAAAGCAGGATATAACTGGGCATATCGAGATATCAATGTAGAATTACTTGCCAAAGTTATTTTTAAGGTCACTGGAAAAACTATTGCAGAAATTGTAAATGAGCAAATATTTCAGACATTGTCTTTTACTGAGACAAATTGGTTTAGTGAAAAATGGGAACAACATGTAGAAGTAATACATAATGATAGTCCATTTTGGTATAAAAGCGATGTTTGTGATGGCAGCAAAATGAATATGTATAGCTCTTTAAGAGAGCTAGCTAAGTGGGGACAAGTGCTTCTTGATAAAGGGAGAATGAATGGAAAACAAATGATACCTGAAGAAATCATACAGCTAATGACGACAATTCAATCTCCTATTTCTAAACCAAAGAATCTACCAACTAATGGTTTTTTCTGGTTTGTTCAGCCTCAACAAAGAGAGGGGAATACAGAGTTAAGCCCAGTATTGCCACAAGGAAGCTTTCAACTACTTGGTTACACAAGTGTTGCAATATTGGTAATTCCAAATAAAAATATTACGGCAGTTCGTGGATTTAATAGCTTTGGTTCACCTAAAGGTTTTGATTATATTAAGGATATTCATGATTTTGGTTCAACAGTGTATCAATCAATTCTATAAAAATAAAAGGAGAGCTAGGTATGAAAAAGTATAGCATTGTTTTATTTGATTTAGACGGCACACTATCTGATCCTAAAGTAGGGATAACGAAATCTGTCCAATACGCTTTACAAAAAATTGGTATAGTTGAAGAAAACTTAAATAAACTTGAAACGTTTATTGGGCCGCCTTTACAAGTATCATTTCGAGAAATATATGGATTGGATGATGTTCAAATTCAGCAAGCGATTGCCTATTACCGTGAACGATTTATTCAAATCGGCATGTATGAGAATAAATTGTATCAAAATATATCCTTATTATTAGAATATTTACGGAAAGAGGGATATCAGTTAGCGATCGCTACATCTAAGCCAACTGTATTTGCAGAAAAAATTTTACAATATTTCAATCTAGAAGATTTTTTTGACCTCGTAGCAGGTAGTAATTTAGATGGTACACGTTCAGCTAAAGGAGAAGTTATCGCATTCGTACGCGAACATTTTGATGAAGTCAATATCGATCAATTTATTATGATTGGTGATCGTAAATACGATATTGTAGGGGCACATGAAAATCAAATGGATTCGATCGGTGTTACTTATGGCTATGGCTCACTTGACGAATTAACGGATGTACAAGCAACATACATAGTTAACAGTGTAAACGAGCTTCAAGAAATTTTTAATAGATTAGGGTAAAAAATACGAAACTGCATTGGTAGAAATGCAGTTTCGTATTTTTTGGAAAATCTCACTTCGCTAGACCGTTTTGAAAAGCGTAGACAACCGCTTGCGTGCGATCTTGAACATCCAGTTTCGCTAAAATATTGCTGACATGTGTTTTTACAGTTTTTAATGCAATGAATAGTTCATCGGCGATTTCCTGATTTGCTTTGCCTTGAGCCATAAGCAATAATACTTCCATTTCACGATCGGTAAGCTGCTCATACAGTGGGGTACTAGAGCCATGGCGCATACGATGCATCATTTTTGATGTTACTTCTGGCTCTAAAACAGTTTCGCCACCCATTGTTTTACGAATGGCATCGGCGATTTGCTTTGCATTTGACGTTTTTAAAATATAACTGACTGCACCAGCCTCTAATGCAGGATAGACTTTGTCATCATCTAAAAAACTTGTCACCATCATAATTTTTGCTTCTGGCCATGCTGCTAAAATTTCAGCTGTCGCCTCAGCTCCTGTCATGACGGGCATTACATTGTCCATTAAAATAATATCTGGACGCAAGGCGAGAGCGCGTTCCACTGCCTCTTTGCCATTTTCAGCTTCACCTACAACGGTGATATCTGGTTGTGCTGACAAATAGGCAGATACACCGATACGCACCATCTCATGGTCATCCACTATTAACACTTGAATCATTCACTTCAACCTCCTTTTGTAAAGGGATTTTCACCTCTACAATTGTACCTTCCCCAGGCACTGAAACAATTTTGTACATACAGCCTATCTCTACCGCACGTTCAGCAATGTTTTGTAGACCATAAGAAGTAGATTTATCGGCTTCGACATCAAAGCCGAGGCCATTGTCCTGAATACGCAAAATTGCTAAATCATCGCGGGCAACGAGCAATAACTCAACTTCGCTCGCTTTGGCATGACGTAGCGTATTCGATAATGCTTCCTGTGCAATACGGAATAAATGATCCTCTTCCGCTTTGGATAACGACATTTCTTCAAGTTCATATTCAATATGAAAAAATACCTTTTGCTGTAGCTCAATAATTAGTTCCTCAAGACCTTGTGCCAGCGTTTTATTATGCAGAGCAACTGGGCGTAAGTGTAATAATAATGCACGCATTTCAAGCTGTGCCTGTTGCACAATTTTTTCGACCTGCTTTAAGCTCGTAGCATTTTCATCGGTTTCGGTTAAGGCTGAAAGTAACATCGAAGCTGCAAATAATTGCTGTGATACTGAATCATGGAGCTCGCGAGCAAGACGTTGACGTTCAGCAACAATACGTTCTTGAATAATTTTATCATTAGCTTCTGCACGTTCATTCGATAAGCGTTGTAAGCTTTTTCGTTGCGTATCAATTAATTCACTTGTTTGAACTAAAGCTTTCTTCAAGGGTTTTGGTAAAGGTTGCTTTTTAGGTAAGACAAAATCCGGTTCTACTAACTGTTTCACGATACGGGTTGCCTGAGCCTCTCTAGCACGAGCAGTCATACTAATCCAGCTTGCAATCATTAAACTAAGCGCAAAAAGAATAACGACAATAAAACCACCGAGTGGAATATTATTATAATTCTGTTGCCATAAGGGCTCCCATGTCTTCTCGTTTGGCTCGCCCCAAACAACGACAAGGAGGCCAAATGCAGCACTCATCAATATAAAAAGTAGGGTAAATATTCTTGAGATAAAGGCAATCATTTGCGTAGCACCTCCAAGTCCCCAAGCCATGTTGCAACATGTATAACAAGGGTACGCTTTGCATCCTCAGGGTTTCCATCTGAGAAACTTACACTTTCATTGAGTATACGTTGTGGACCAACATGTAGGCACTTTAATTCACCAAACAATGTTGTATAGTGTAAGCGGAATGGAATTTCATATGGGATATAAATTTGTACCTTACCAATCCCTTGTCGAATCGTAATAATACTTGTGCCGGTAGGTAAAATTGTTTGTGTTGTATCAATCGTAATGTCGCCTGCAAGTCGTTGTATTTGGACATCTTGCCATTTATAAGCTTCTACTGGTGCCGCTAATGTTCCGAATAATTCACTTTTTGTAGCAGGAAGCTTTTCGAAAAGCTCCGCACCAACAACTTTGACCGTGTTTTCTCTTTGCAAGTATTGATAGAGCATATATAAAAGAATAATGACGATAAATAAGCGTAAACTCCACATCGTAAAGAGTGCAATCGAAATAAAGAAAATTCCCGTCCATTTAAAGAAACGATTTTTTTTCGAGAAACTTAAATAAAGAAGTCCTACTCCAATCAATAGACAAAAGGCGCCACCGTTATTAAAAATTGTGAGCTCGACAAAAACGAGTAAAAAGAAGCATAGTACCCAAAAAGTGAGCTTATTAGTTGTGAAATTTTGCAAGAGGGTCACCCTTCTTTCTACTAAGAGTATAAGAGAGGGAATGGGTCCCTCTATTTCAAAACGTGAAAGAATGCGCCTCTAAATACGGCGCATTTCTTTTTATTATAACATGTTATTTATTTTCAATTAGCAGTGGTGCGTTATCTTCTGCGACATTTTTTTCAAGCTGTGCAAGACGAGTTTCGAAAGATGTTATTTCATGATCTTTGTCGATTTGGTAAGCAAGCTTATCGATGTATGATTCTAAATCTTCAAAATTGGTTTTATTGTTTTTAGCAATCATCCCGTCCATTTGATGGTGAGCGCGTGTGACATTTTCTTTGCCCATAAGCTGCAATTGACGTACTTTCATATCTTTAATTTTGTGTTTCATCGTTTCAAATTTGCGTTCAAGTTCGAAGTATTCACGTGTGCTTGCTTCAATACTAGTTTGTAATATATTGTTACGTGCTGTGTAAGCAGCTACTTCATCCGTAGCAAAATCGATTAAATCTTGCTCACCGCTAGTAGTCGCTAATTTAAGTTGAGCTTCACGTTTAGCTAGTAAATCTGCATTTTGCTTAAATTCCTGCTCTAGTTTTTCCTTTAATTGACCTTGACGTTCTAATAATTTTCCAGTTTGCTCTGTTTGTTTTTCAGCTTCGCGAATGTATTGGTTTAACATCGCAATTGGATTTTTTTGTTCTTTCTTATCAAATAAATGATGCAAGTCTGCCTCTATTGTATATTTAAAACGTTGAAATAAGTTCATGTTAATTCGCTCCTTTTATTTTGTTAAGTTAGACCATTCTTTTTCAAAGTTAGTAAACGGATCTTCTTCTTTAGCTTCAATTGTTGGGATTTTTACATCTTCGTTGTTCCATTTTTTATAGATAACGTAGATGACAGCGATTGCTGCTAAACCAATCATTGCTGGGATATTAGATATTGCTGATAGAACACCTATCAGACCTACTGTAACCCATAAGATTTTGCCGAATGACGATTTACTCGCAGTGTAGAAGTGCATACCGAGTGCTACAAATAATCCTGAAAATAGTAGCCCTGCAAGCGGTCCAGTTAAAGCGAGTGCAACACATCCTGCGATAAAGCCTCCTATTAGTAGAAAAAATTTTCTCATATGTTCTAGCTCCTTTCGTTGATACCTTTATATTACCTATTAGCGCGCTTTGCTAAAACGGACTGGAAATTGATTTTACTCTAGGTCTTGAGGCTGAGAGTATTCTAAGTACTATAAAAAAACGAAAATGCAATTAGCCATAATGTAATTAATAGAACTGAAAGTAGAAAGTTTTCGACAAAAATAGAAGATGAATGCCTCCTTCTTTTGACAAATTAAAGAGTTTGGATGAGCTATACTTATGAAAAAGAAATGAGCGAAGGAGGATTTCTAGTGAGAACCTATTCCATATATAAAATAAAAGAAGAGCATTTAACGTTTATTTTCGGCAGAGAGCGTAAGTTGTTAGAAATGATGCAAGGCTGTGAAGACGCTAACGAGAAATCCTTAAAAGAACTCGCATATATATGTGAAACCGTTCGCTTCGATGAGATAGCTACGATGCTAGAGGCGCAACTAGATTCCAAGTATGCACATTTAGAGAGAGCTCGAAATGCATTATTTTTAGAACATCCTATAAAAGGAAAAATGGCTATTTATTTAGTGGAACGCAAAATTTGTGTCTATTGTGAGGGTTCACGGATGCTTGATTTGGATCTATTCCAAATGCTTGCAAAGATGAGCGAACGCTTTATTGCATTTAATAAACAAGATAATGAGTGTGGGTGGCTAAAGCCAATGAAGTATACAATGCATTAGGAAAATTCACTACAATATATAGTAACACGCTAATATTTGGTGTATAATGGAGCGTGGAGAGTTTTTTTCTCGGTATATATTGTAGTGGAGGAGGTTGGTTGTATGCCTACATGGGGCTGGATTATTATTGTAATTATCGCATTAGCAGCGGGCGCAGCACTTGGGTTCTTTTTAGCTCGTCAAGCTATGATGAAATATTTAAAAGAAAACCCACCGATTAACGAGCAAATGATTCGTATGATGATGGCGCAGATGGGTCGTACGCCGTCTGAAAAGCAAGTACGCCAAATGATGTCACAAATGAATAAATTCCAAAAATAATTGGAATTTTTAAAAAGCAACTAGTCCAAGCCTGGGCCAGTTGCTTTTTTAAGTTTTTTTAGTGGTATCTACCACAAGCCGAATATTCGAATTAAATCGATTTTTACGAATAATATAAATAATTTGTAAAAAGCATATAATTCTATCGGAAAACTCGTTATAATGGAAATATTCTATTTAAAGGAGTTGTGTGCATTGCAGAAAGAAAAAACAAATGTTGAAAGCTTTGATTTAGACCATACGAAAGTAAAAGCGCCATATGTACGTTTAGCAGGTGTTAAATCAGGAAAAAAAGGCGATGAAGTGTACAAATATGATATTCGTTTTAAACAGCCTAATAAAGAGCATATGCAAATGCCTGCATTACATTCCTTAGAGCATTTATCGGCTGACATTATCCGCAATTACTCTGATCATATTGTTGATTTCAGTCCAATGGGATGCCAAACGGGCTTTTATGTATCACTAATCAATCACAATGATTACGAAGACTTATTGAATATTTTAGAAAAAACATTTACAGATGTAACAAAAGCCACTGCAGTTCCAGCGTGCAATGAAGTGCAATGCGGCTGGGCAGCTAGCCATAGTCTAGAGGGTGCACAAGCGTTAGCTAAAGAATTTTTAGCAAAACGCGATGAATGGCATATCGTTTTTGCAGAATAAAAAAATTAAAAAACCTTGCGTGAAATGAATGCACTGCACCCTAATTGTTAGACCATTTAACAATTGGAGGTGGAGTGCATTATTGCATAGTTTTTCATGATGTTTGTGAGAATCGTGCTGCTTTGCTTTCACACGGATACAGTGTTGATGTTTGTACTATCGCTATAAATTAAAGAGACATGCTATGTGAATTGGTTGATTGGAGCGCAGCAAAGCGGCTCATCGGACGCTCCCAGGAAGCTCTGTCTGTGCGAAAGCGAAGTGGCAACAACAAAGCGCCCACGGAACGGAAATCAACCCTACTTTTTGCAGAAGAACTATACTTTAAAATGAAACCTATTGATACAACTAAAAATGAAATGGAATGACATTGGACGAAGAAGAATCACGATTAATTTTTTGGTAGATGAAGTTTTCTAAAAAATCATGGATTAAATCCTCATATTCAGCCATATTTTCATTAAAGGATTGAGCATGAGCACCATTATCAAACAGCTGTAGCTTCTTAGGTCCAGTTTTTTTATTGTATAAATCCAATGACATGGAAGCTGGAATAAATGTGTCAGGGATACTATGGATAAAGAGTACAGGCTTATTAATATTTGACACAGCCTCAGAAGGAGTCACACTTTTAAAGGAATAACCGTCTCGTAAGCGGACGAAGAAATCGGCAAAACGAATAGGAATAATCGAACCGTATTTAAATTCTGTTTTCGCAATTTGTTTTAACAACATTGAAAAATCAGAGAACGCACAATCAGAAATATAGAAATCCGCACCGTCCTCTACAGTTCCTGCATATAGGAGCATTGTTGCGGCACCCATCGATTCACCATGAATACCAAGAAGAGCATCTTCACCAATCATTGCCTGGACAGTTTTGACAACTGCGTCAAGATCATTTTTTTCATAATAGCCGTAGCTAGTCGTTTTCCCACCTGTTTCCCCATGCCTACGATGGTCAAAAATAACGGAATTGTATCCAAGACGTTCAAAAAGTCGAGCGTACTTGACAGAGTTAATTTTATTTTCCGTTACGCCATGGCAAATAATGATGGTATTGTTTGTTTCCAAAGGCTGAAACATAATACCGCGAATCGTATAGCCATTTGGAGAATCAATATTTAATTCACATTTTAAATTTTTATTGTACCAAGCTTCGTCAAAACGTTTTGCAGTCGTTTCACGTTCACGAACAAATTCAGGATCCTTTTGCTTAATGAACATTAATTTATTGGAGAGCGCGAAGCCAAACAGACCTGTTGCTGCTGCGGCAAGCGTCGTCGTTATACCTGAAAATAAAAGCATTTTCTTTTTCATTATTAACACCTCCACGTCCTGTTTCTTTTGTTGTCTAGGCATACAAACGACATCTTTCGTATGCATGCACATTGTTTAATTGTAATGTTCCCAACTGAGATTGTTTAAAACACGTCAACATTTTACAATATCTTTGGCAAAACTGCGATTATTTCTATTATCGAAAATCGTCAAAATATTTGTTAAAATAGATATATCTGCTAGTAGCATATGCATGCAGTGTTCATTTTTGAACGGGGAAAAGGGGAGAATGTTTATGACAAATGAGGTAGTAATAGTAAGTGCAGTACGTACAGCTATTGGTTCATTTCAAGGAACATTAAAGGACGTACCAGCGACAAAATTAGGGAGCATAGTTATTAAAGAAGCATTAGCACGTGCTGGTGTAGCAGGTGAACAAGTTGACGAGGTCATTATGGGGAATGTCTTGTCAGCTGGACTTGGACAAAATCCAGCTCGTCAAGCAGCAATTGCAGCAGGTTTACCACATGAAGTATCAGCATTAACAATTAATAAAGTATGTGGCTCAGGACTAAAAGCTGTTCACTTAGCGACGCAAGCCATTTTAGCTGGGGATGCGGATATTGTCGTTGCAGGTGGCTTTGAAAATATGAGCCAAGCACCGTATGTATTAAAAAATGCACGAGAAGGCTTCCGCATGGGGGATCAAAAAGTAGTAGATACGATGATTCATGACGGTTTATGGTGTGCCTTTAATGACTATCATATGGGCGTTACAGCTGAAAATTTATGTGATATCTATGAGATTTCTCGTGAGGAACAAGACGCCTTTGCAGCACGTTCACAACAGCGTGCAGAAGCGGCAATTACAGCAGGAAAGTTTAACGATGAAATCATAGCGGTTGAAATTCCTCAGCGCAAGGGAGATCCTATTGTTTTTGATAAGGATGAATTCCCGCGTCAAGGTGTTACAGCTGAGTCTCTATCTAAACTACGTCCTGCCTTTAAAAAGGATGGTTCTGTGACAGCTGCAAATGCATCGGGCATTAATGATGGCGCAGCGGCGGTCGTTGTCATGTCGAAAGAAAAAGCGGAAGCGCTAGGCATTCGACCAATGGCATTAATTACAGCAAATGCAAGCGCAGGTGTTGACCCAGCCATTATGGGAACAGGCCCAGTAACGGCAGTAAAGAAAGCATTAGCAAAGGCTGATGTAACATTAGATACTATAGATTTAATTGAAGCGAATGAAGCTTTTGCAGCTCAATCGATTGCTGTAGATCGCGAACTAGGCTTTAATCATGATAAACTAAATGTGAACGGGGGAGCAATTGCCCTTGGTCATCCAATTGGTGCAAGTGGAGCACGTATTTTAGTAACGCTGTTACATGAGATGGAAAAGCGTGATGCAAAAACAGGTCTCGCAACGCTATGTATCGGTGGTGGGCAAGGTGTGGCAACAATTGTCAAGCGCCCTTGAAGTGAATAAGAAGGTGAAATGCAATGGGAAAAAAACGAAAACAACAGCAACGCGTAGATAGTAGCATAACAGCTAGTCTACCAAAGCAGGAGGCAGTGACATTAGCCGATCAGCTAGGCGGTGATGTGCTAGCCAAATTAAAAGCTACAAAGCAAGATTTAACAGTGAAAGAACAAGCTGCTGAAGAAGAACGTCAAGCAAAGCTAGCCTTTGAGCGCAAGCAACGCGAAAAAAACAAATCGTTTGAAGAACTACTAAACGAATACGGCGATAAAGGCTCGAAATTCTAAAGAGAAACAGTGAATCCAAATGCATGCGGATTCACTGTTTTTATGTTTTATCGGAACATTACTGATTTCTTTGCTAGAAAGAGCTTGTTTTTCGATAAAAGCCCAAAAAGTTTCGATAAAATGAGATTTTGTTTCGATAAAAGCTCAAATAGTTTCGATAAAGAGCGATTTTGTTTCGATAAATCCCGGATGTGATGCTCTGTAAATTTTTAAGTACACGATTAAATTCAGGAGAGTTTAATTGGACTTGTTTCATTTTAAATTGCTCCCTCTTCTTACTTATATGCTGTTGTAACAACTTCGACAATCAAACACTTTCGTAAGGTTTACTTCAACATGTGTTTCGTAGTGAAAGTGAAAGTCAGCTACCAATGCCTTTTGACTAAAAGTGTAGGTAGTGAAATGAATGCGATTTAAGCAAAATCGGAATCGTTTTCAATTTTATTGTACGATCTCGATTAGGAGAATTTATTACTTCTTAATAGATAAATTATAATTTCTCTATTATTGCTTTACTGACTAAAAGTTGGATATTTCGTTTTATAAGCAAATTGCCGTGTAATATGTTGATTGTAGTGGAGGCTGAATAAAAGCGCCCAGCCGGAACGGAAATCAAGCCCACTCTATGGTGATTAGATCAAAATTTATTTAAAAAATAAAAAACGGGAGACGCTGCCAATACATATATCTCTTAATAGTTTTAGATAAATCTAAGATAGGAGAGAAAAAATGATTGAAATAAGCACGAAAAGATTAAGACTAATCCCATTAAACGCAAAGTGTTTAGAATTACTAATTAATGAAGAAAAGACATTGGAAATAGAACTGTCAGTGAGTAGTAATGAAGTTTTTCTTGATGAAGAACTAAGGCAAGCTTTGATGTTTAGACTATCAAAAGTATTAGAAGATCAAGAAAATTATATTTGGTACACGAATTGGGTAATCGTATCGAAAGAAAAAAACTGTATCGTTGGTGGCATTATGTTAAAAGGTCTACCGAATGAGCAAGGTGAAGTCGTAATCGGATATTAACATTTCCACAGTATCAGGGAAAGGGATACATGACGGAAACTGTTAGGCTGATGAAAGATTGGTTACTTAGTCAATCTAATGTTAAGTATGTGATTGCTGACACTGATAAAAATAATATTGCCTCCCATAGAGTATTACAAAAAGCAGGTGCAACGTTATATTCAGAATCTGAAGAATTATATTTCTGGAAATTCGTATAACATCATACTAAAAGACAAAGGGTGCTTTTAACGCGCCCTTTGTCTTTTAAAAATCTTCCTCACCAGCACTACAATCCCAACAAATACAATTGCTCCAGCAGTATCCAAAATAACATCCTGTCCGCTCATCGTGCGTCCGGGAGTGAAGCTTTGACGTAGCTCATCAAGAATTGCAATAATAGCTGTCCCGGCAATAGCGACTCCTGCGGCGAACCGACGTTTTCCCCATACAAAGTAAATGCCAAGTGCGATGCAGCCGAATCCAGCAAAATGCGTGAATTTCCGAATTAAAAATTCTACAAACTTAAAGTAACCACGCTCTTCAACGGAAACAACTGTATCCCAATATGGTATTTTTAAAACAGATAATTGCTTTTCAAACGGCTTATTTACTAATATATGCTCCAACTCAGGAATAATAGACTGTTGCTCATAGGTCATACTGGAGGAAATCGCAAGTACTACTAAAAATACGATTAAGATAAGCCATTTTTTCATCGGTGATCCATATATTGTTCGGCTTTCGTTAGCTCTTTGATAGCTTTAAAATCTATTATCGAATCAATTTTTTCATAGGCAACTAGTGTTTGCGCCAGCTGTTCTTGTGAGCTTGCACCGATTACTGTTGAGGCGATAGTAGATTCCTTTAGATTAAAGGCGATTGCTAGTGCATGTAAATCGTCATAATGTGAAGCTAAACCTGTTAATGTTGCTGTTAATTCGTCCGCTGTGTAAGTGTTAAAGCCATTGACACGCTGTAAACGTTCTTTCCAACTATTCGTTAGTAAACCCTTTGCAACAGTCCCACGCGTTACAACGGAAGCCCCTTCATTTGCGATAAAGTCGAGCCATTCCTCTGGACGACGATCTAAAGCACTATATTGCATCATGACACTTTTTGCAGAGCTTGCTGGTAAAAAACGCTTTAGTACATTTGGGCGAATAGAGGAAATACCATATTCTCGAATTAATCCATCCTTTTTCAAATTTTCAAAAGTGTCGATAATTCCATCCCAATCGTCCTCTATTGTACCGCCGTGTAATTGGTAAACATCAATATAATCAGTACCTATACGTTTTAAGCTAGCATGTAAAGCCTCCTTTATATAAGACGGAGATGCATCCCAATGCCAACCTTCTACACCTTCTGTCCATCGATTACCCACTTTCGACGCGACTATAACATCTTGACGGCGCTTTCCTAAAATAGCGCCGATCATTTCTTCATTTGCCCCAAAATCATATAAATCGGCTGTATCGATGTAATTAATGCCTGCATCTAATGCCATATCGACGATTTTAGAAGCCTTTATCTTATCTGTCGAAAGAGACATGCCCCCTAAACTAATCTCTGAAATAAACAAGTCACTTGAGCCAAGCTGTCTTTTTTTCATACCAATGCCCTCCTTCGATTTCTCTACTTGTAATGGTACAATGAACATATCTGAAGAACAAGCGAGGTTATAGTCAATGAAAAAGTTTGAAGAAAAAACGACAAAGACTACACCCATTTATGACGGGAAAATTGTGAAACTACAAGTTGACGATGTCACTTTACCGAATGGTAATGTTGCAAAAAGAGAAATTATAAAGCATCCTGGTGCAGTGGCAGTTATTGCTATTACCGATGAAGGAAAGTTAGTATTAGTGGAGCAATATCGCAAAGCTTTAGAACGTTCAATTGTTGAAATTCCAGCTGGTAAGCTTGAACCTGGTGAGGAGCCGATTGTGACGGCGCGACGTGAACTGGAGGAAGAAACAGGTTACGGTGCACAAAGCTTAACGTATTTACAAGCGTTTGCAACATCTCCGGGCTTCGCAAATGAGATCATCCATCTATTTGTAGCAAAAGATTTATACAAAATTGAAAACAAAGCAGATCTAGATGAGGATGAATTTGTCGAATTAGTAGAAGTTTCGTTGGAAGAGGCGGGACAAATGGTTGCAGATGAGCGTATATACGACGCTAAAACAGCGTTTGCAGTACTTTGGCTTGCAGCACAATAAGATAATAATCTTTTGCATAATAGAAGCGGACGAGCATAAGCTGTACAAACCTTGATAGAAAAGGAGCATGTTTATGTCTCGTACGGTGTCTATATTTTATCACGCATCTATTATTGCGGTGAGTTTCGTTTGTGGCGTTATATTATTTCATATTATTGGTGGGCCGAATGCGGAGCCTTTTATTTCATTTATAGAGCCTCGTTTAATAAATGGGGACAGGCATTCTCTATTTCGTTTAGTGTTACCTGTTGCTGTTTCAATCGCTCTTATACTATTGCTTGCAACACATAGTCTCCTGAAGGTTTTAGTACGTGTTACAGTGGCGATACGTGCAACCTTTTTTGGCTTTAGCTCGGTTTTTTTATTACAAAAACTTGAAGCTTTCTGGGTTTATACGATTTGGTGGTTTCCATTTCAGCTCATCTATTGTATATTGTTGCTAGTCCTATGTAATTTACTTGTACCAGCTTGGTCAAAAAGAAAAATCGGAAAAATGATACATGGTCGGACAATTTTGTTGAATTTTTTCGCATTTTTCATCATAATAGTGGCTGAGTTTATTGTTATTTCTTATGTAATTAAATAATAGATACAATTCACGGGAATTTAACTTCTTTCAGCGGGTGTCCTAAAACCTGCTAGAGGAACTCAGTCTAAGAACGCCACGACCTGTGCGACGACTGAGTGACCAACATCACGTTGGCCCAAAGCCTCCGGACGCAATTATGCCGAGGCATAATTGCTCGTCAGGTAAAAACATACAAAAGCAAATTCGAAATCTACTCACTACCTTGTAATAGGATTTATTACTTTGGTATAATGGGAAGAGTTTAGGGGGGCGTCACATGGAGAGCCGAATAGATCGTATAAAAAAACAGTTGCATAGTGCTAGTTATAAGCTGACGCCGCAGCGAGAAGCAACAGTTGCTGTACTGCTTGAGCACGAGGAAGACCACCTAAGTGCAGAAGATGTTTACCTTTTAGTAAAAGAAAAAGCACCAGAAATTGGTCTAGCGACTGTCTATAGAACGTTAGAATTACTAACTGAGCTCAAAATTGTCGACAAAATCAACTTTGGCGATGGCGTTTCGCGCTATGATTTACGCCAAGAGGGAGCTGCGCATTTCCACCATCATCTTGTTTGTATCGAATGTGGTGCGGTTGATGAAATTCAGGAAGATTTACTTGAAGACGTGGAAGCCGTTGTTGAAAGACGTTGGAATTTTATTATAAAGGACCACCGATTAACTTTCCACGGCATTTGCTGGCGCTGTCATGATAAAAACGACGAAGTATCAGAAGAAAAGTAAAAAAAGACGTCCCAAAAAGTTTTATGACTTTTTGGGACGTTTTTTTAATCTGAAATTTTAGTTTTAATAACTTTTGAACGGTCTTGGATGTCTGTAATCAGTAATCTATTATTTGATAGTTTCATTGTGTAACGTTTTTCGCGCTGGTATGACCAAGTACCATCTTCTGTTAGGTAAAAATCAAAAATTTCCGTCGAATCAAGAATGATTGTGGATGGATCCGTAGCATATACCTTGTCAATCATATTAGACTTGAAATCATAGGAATAGTAATCAAATGTGATATGATCCGTTACGAATTTACTGTAATCTCTTCGTATTTGTGTACCCTCTAAAAAATAATCCTGAACATAACTAAAATCAGCATTATCTAAAGCGTACTTGTAGTTATTACGAAAATCATAGAAGAGGGAGCGAGCCACGTCTTCATATTCAGAAAGGAAAGTTTGCAATGCTTGTTGGTTTGCTTTTTTTTCTGCTTCAGCTCTTTGTTTAGTCTGTATAGAGCCAAATTGAAGATGATGTTGCGGATTATTTAATGTTATTATTTCGGATTTCTCTTCTTGACCATCTTGACCTTTTTTAACAGCATGTACTTTAACAGAATCATCTAGTTTTGCAGTGAAAAGCTTAACATCTTGTGCTTTTTTTCCCGTACTTTTTCCGTTGATAAATACAATTGCATCTTCAATATCAGATGTAAGATGTACCTGATAATCTGCAAGATCTATTGAAAGCATCTTTTTGTTATCTTCATTATTAGAAATTATTAGCTGATCTTTAATTTCATTTTGAAAATATTCATCTTTTAACGCTAAATTATAATTGTAAATTCCAGGGGCGAACTTACCGATTTTTTCTGTTTCATCAGATAAATCAGTAGAAACCAATTCTCCTAATTTAAATTTTGTGTCAAGTTTAACAGGACTAATAGTATGTACACTTAATTCAATTGGTTGAATATCAAATGTATATTTTTTGTAGAATATTAAGAAATTGTTTTCTTTTATCGTAATTAGTTTCGAATCATCCTTATTTGTTACAGGTTCGGTATATCCTTTTTCCATATATTCATTCAAATTTTCCTCTAACACAGGATTAATATTTTTTGTCCAATTTTGATCCTTCATATAATTATAAAATGCTTTATTATCAATGATTGTATCTTCAGGAAATCGGAATGATTGGGCGAATTTTTCATAATTTTCATCAGAAAAATAATTGTTCAGATCAGCTAGCTGTTTTTTAGGGTCTATCTGGCTTTTAATAATAAAATGCCCACCGATTAGCAATGCTAGTATAGCAAAAATACTACTAATGATAACCTTTTTTGTTGTGCTCATAGGTTCTTTTTTGTGGGATGTTTCTGAGAAATAGGTTTGTTGTTTTGGGACGTTTGCTATAATTTCTGATTCCTCAGAACGAGTAGGTGAGAGTTTAGTACCGCATTCTAAACAAAATTTCTCGTTCGATATTACTTGTTTTCCACAACTCTGACATTCGCGCATTATAAAACTCCTTTTTTGTAAATATAATATAAATATACCATGTAAAATGGAAGAATAAAGAATAACTTATTGAAAAAATAATAAAAAATGGATACTATTAGGGATGGCAACAACAGAAATAGTGAAGGAAGTGTATATATGATTGATATGAAAGATATAAGTACAATGGAGTTAAAGGATTTAAAAAATGGCTTGAAATTGGCGAAAGATAAGCGAATGGAACTGATTGTTAAATTAGGAGAATTGGTTCATTTACAATTATTAAATCAAAAACTCAATCATGATGAATTGTCAGAGATTTCTTTAGGAATTGCGTCGCAGGATCGCTTAATCTACCGATATGGTAAGCAGATAACAAATATAAACGCGGCATCACAACAATGTTCAAAATGCATGCAACAACTTGGCGGGAATGCAAAATTCTGCGGGAATTGTGGTACATTGAATCCTACTTATATTGATCCAAATACTGTGTATAAATCATGCCAAAGCTGTTCTGAAGAAATACATGAATCCGCTTTATTTTGTCCATGCTGTGGTATGAAACAGGGGGCACTATAATGACTTGTAGGCATTGTCACGAGCAACATCCTAATTATTTTACATATTGCCCTAAGACAAATGGAGTTATTGAGAAAGAGCCATTTAAACATACATATGCAACGAATGATTTTTGCTTATCTTGTGGCACAAAAAACGAAGAATCAGGCTCGTTTTGTAGTCAATGTGGTGAGATAACTATTAAAAGAGTTGAGCAAAAAACGACATTCAATAAAGTAATAAGCGAAACGTTAAAAAATGTGAATGTACCAAACATGGGGAATATAAAAGGTCAAGAATTAAAGAATGCTTCAAAGGAAAAAGTGAATTTCTTTAAAAATAATCCATTATTTTTTGTTCCTATTGTTGTGTCCATTTTGTTAATATTTATGTTTACTTTCATTGCAAAAAATAGCTTACTAGATGTAGTAACGGCTGATTTAGATCATGAAGAATCAGCGATCGTTAAAGCAATTATGAGTGACCCTTCAGAGTTAGAGGATAATATATATAAAGAGTTTGGTGTCAGACTAAATATACCTAAAATACTTTCACTTCCAAGCTTAGTGACAGTAGTTCATAATGTTAAAGCAGAATGGAATGTTGTTTTAGACGCAGGTTTTACTAATAATTCTTTGCATATATCTATGGACAATGTGTTATTTGGGCTAATGTTCATTCCTTTCATTGCTTTAGTAATAGGTGGTGTAATTTACGGTATTCTTGCACGGAAAAATAATTGGCCTTTGTATCAAGGCATTCTTTATTCAACAATTGTCTATGTTATTGTGATGTTAGTTATTTCTTTCATATCAAAGTTCAGTACAAAGCTTGGTCAAGTAGAAACTAAAGGGCTATTTATGATTGACGCGTCAATGAATTATTCTGTTTTGGATATGATTCTCTCGGCGACTATTTTATCAATTGTAATATTTGGGTTTGCAGCAATTTTAACTTACTTTAATAAATCTATTATTGAAAAATTAAGCTATCAAGTAAAATATGTGCAGTATGCTATGTTTTCAGTAGCCATTACATTAATTGGGTTGCTTGTTAATTTCTCGAACATTTATTTTAGTTTGGATAAAAAGGTTTTAGAATCAGAAACTGTTTCAATTTTTAGCAGTATTTATATGGGGACTTGGAATTGGATATGTACGTTCTTTTCAAAGCTTCACATGAATGCATCACTAGATGGTTTTTCAGAGAACATTACTTACAGCCTTTTTGATAATGAAAAATCTGAAGTATATCAGTCTTATTTATATAATAGTTTATTTGAAGGGGAAAAATATTCGTTATTGCCATCATTTATTTTAGTACTAATCACGATCGTATTGATAAGTGCAGCTGGCTATATATTATATATTGTCCATCGTATGAATTGGAAAGAATGTTTGATTTTTGCAGGTTTGTTTACAGCGTTACAGTTAATGATTATTTATTTTGTGAATATCCAGCTCGATTTAACAGCAGCTTCCGATGGTTACATCCAGTTTTCATTTTCATTTGAAATCATTTTGACAGCTTTACTTGTTTTGATCGTCTCTTCTGCAAGTTTTGCCGCAGGTGGTTATTTGCGACAGTATCAATTAAAAAAATAAATGAACTACCTCTCTTACACGATGCGTGAAGGGAGGTTTTTTTTGTGGAGCAAGCATTTGGTTTATTGAACATGTTAATATGGAAGATAGTAGAATGTTAAGGGGGCGCTATGATGAATGAATTTCAATATGCAATAGAGGATTATATCCATTTTATCCAAGTAGAGCGACAATTATCTGATAATACATTAGCATCCTATCGCCGAGACTTAGAAAATTACGTGAATTTTTTGCGGGAAACGGAAGGGATGTCCGACTTTCGTAAAGTGGAAAGGACGACCATTTTGCGTCATTTAGAGCAGTTGCGAATGCAAGGAAAGACAAGTCGTACTGTTGCCCGCCATATCTCCTCCATTCGTAGTTTTCACCAATTTTTACTTCGAGAAAAGCGAGCTGAAACAGATCCAACAGTTCATTTAGAAATGCCAATCATTGAGCAAAAGCTACCAAATGTCCTCTCGATTGAAGAGATTGAAGCTATATTAGCGTCACCAAATCGCAGCAAGCCACAGGGCATTCGGGATGTGGCAATGCTAGAACTATTATATGGGTCAGGGATGCGCATTAGTGAACTAATTGCATTGGATTTAACTGATATTCACCTAACGATGGGCTTTGTGCGTGTTTTTGGTAAGGGAGGCAAGGAGCGAATCATTCCCCTTGGAAAAAGCGCGCTTTCAGCATTAAGTACTTATTTAGATGGCGCACGGAGTCAATTACAAGGAAAGTACCTAAAAACGGATGCTTTTTTTATTAATCAAAGAGGAAAACGTTTAACAAGGCAAGGTTGTTGGAAATTAATGAAGGAGCATGCTTTAAAAGCAGGCATCCAACATGAACTAACACCACATACATTACGCCATTCCTTCGCAACGCATTTAGTGGAGAACGGTGCGGATTTACGTGCAGTACAGGAGATGCTTGGACATGCGGATATTTCCACAACGCAAATTTATACACATATTAGTAAATCCCGACTATCAGAGGTTTATAAGCAATTTCATCCACGTGCTTAAAATTAGTAGGAGGTCTGACCTTTATTTTTCGAGCTTTTTTGGTAAAATAGAGACATGAGAGTAGGAGGCAAAATTATGAATAAACCATTTAAGAAAATCCATGTAGTTGTATTGGACTCAGTTGGGATTGGTGAAGCTCCAGACGCAGCGAATTTTGGAGATGTAGGTTCACATACTCTTGGACATATCGCTGAAAAAATGAATGGGCTTACAATGCCACATATGGAGTCTTTCGGCTTAGCAAATATTGAACCATTACAAGGTATAAAAGCTACTGACAAACCAAAAGCGTTCTACGGAAAAATGCAAGAAGCATCTGTTGGTAAAGATACGATGACAGGGCACTGGGAAATCATGGGGTTAAATATCGATAAACCGTTTAAGGTATATCCGGAAGGGTTCCCAGCTGAGCTTATTGCAGAGCTTGAAAAACGTACTGGCCGCAAAGTTCTTTGCAATCAACCTGCAAGCGGAACACAAGTAATCGAGGACTTTGGCAAGGAACATATGGAGACAGGAGCGATTATTGTCTATACATCTGCTGACCCTGTTTTGCAAATTGCTGCACATGAGGAAATTATTCCATTAGAGGAATTATATAAAATTTGTGAAATTGCTCGTGAGCTAACATTACAACCAGAATATTTAGTTGGTCGTGTAATTGCTCGTCCATTTATCGGTACACCTGGAAACTTCGCGCGTACATCTAATCGTCATGACTATGCGTTAAAACCATTTGGTCGTACAACGATGAATGTCTTACAGGATGCAGGTTTAGACGTTATCGCAATTGGGAAAATTTCTGATATTTTCAACGGTGAAGGCGTTACTGATGCAGTCCGTACGAAAAATAATACAGATGGAATGGATAAATTTGCAGAGGTAGTACGTCGTGATTTCCATGGTATAAGCTTCTTGAACTTAGTAGACTTTGATGCGAATTTTGGGCATCGTCGTGACCCTATAGGCTATGGTAACGCATTACAAGAATTTGATGCGCGTTTACCAGAGATTACTGAGGTAATGACAGGAGATGATCTACTAATCATTACAGCGGACCACGGAAATGACCCAACATTCCCAGGGACAGACCATACACGTGAATATGTACCGTTAATTGTTTATTCACCACGCTTTAATGGTGGTAGTGAGCTAGCACTTCGTGAAACTTTTGCAGATATCGCAGCGACAGTTGCAGAAAACTTCAAAGTAGAAGCACCAAAGTTTGGTAAAAGCTTCTTAAATGATCTGAAGTAAGGGGGATAATAGATATGAATATGGCACAGCTGTTTGAAAAGAAAAAGCAAGGCAAAGAGCTATCACAGGCTGAAATACAGTATTTTGTAGAGGGTTACACTACTGGTGCAATTCCTGATTATCAAGCAAGTTCCCTATTAATGGCAATCCGTTTATTGGGCATGACATATGATGAAACATTTTATTTAACAAAAGCAATGATAGAATCTGGAGATGTTATTGATTTATCATCTATTGAAGGTTTTAAAATTGATAAGCATTCAACTGGCGGTGTAGGCGATAAAGTAACACTAATTGTTACTCCAATCATTGCTGCACTTGATATTCCTGTGGCAAAATTCAGTGGTAAGGGTCTAGGCATTACAGGTGGGACAATCGATAAATTAGAATCGATTCGTGGCTTTAAAACAGAGCTTTCATCACAAGAGTTTATCGATAATGTCAATAAACATAAAATTGCAGTTGCTGGTCAAACAGGCAACCTTGTACCAGCTGACAAAAAATTGTATGCGTTGCGAGATGTGACAGGAACTGTCGATTCAACGCCACTTATTGCCGCGTCTATCATGAGTAAGAAAATAGCAAGTGGTGCAGACGGCATTGTACTAGATGTTAAATGTGGCTCAGGTGCATTTATGAAAACAGAAGAAGAAGCACAAGTTTTAGCTGATACGATGACTGCAATCGGTGAAAAGCTAGGACGTAAAGTAGTCGCGCATATTAGTGATATGGATAATCCACTAGGTAAAATGATTGGCAATAAGCTTGAAGTAGTAGAAGCAGTTGCTTTATTAAATGGACGTATGGACGAAACGCACGAAGATCTTCTAGATGAATGTATTATTATCTCTTCGCTGATGTACCAAGTTGCAGCTGGAGTGAATGAGGCCGAAGCAACAGCGGCTGTTAAACGCGTATTAGAAGATGGTTCAGCCGCTGCAAAATTCGAGGAATTTATCGTAGCACAGGGCGGCGATTTAGCAGATATCCTACAAAAAGACACAGCAAATAAAGTAGCTGTTAACGCATCTGCTGAAGGTACTGTAGGGACGATTAACGCACTATTAATCGGAGAAGCTAGCGTTGGTCTTGGTGCAGGTCGATTAACGAAGGAATCAGAGCTTGATTATGATGCCGGTATTCAATTGGTTGCCAAAAAAGGTGACAAAGTTCGTACTGGCGAAACGATTGCTTATTTATATTCAAATGGTCAAATTGATGAGGAAACAATCGAAAAAGTACAGAAAGCTTATACAATTGCATAAATAAATATGAAAGCGAGAATTCTCTTTAATAAAAGGGGATTCTCGCTTTTTTGTTCTGAAAAGCGAAGGGTTGAGCGGCGGAACGTAGAGTTAGAGCGGCGGGAAGAAGGGCTGAAGCGACGGAAAGTAGGGCCGAAGCGACGGAAAGAAAAGCTGAAGCGACGGAAAGTAGGGCCGAAGCGACGGAAAGAAAAGCTGAAGCGACGGAAAGAAAAGCTGAAGCGACGGAAGAAAAGCCGAAGTCGTGGATAGAACCGCCAAAACGTGGATAGAACCGCCAAAGCGTGGATAGAACCGCCAAAGCGTGGATAGAACGGTCAAAGTCGTGGATAGAACCGCCAAAGCCACCGAAGAACCACCCAACCCTCTCCGACAGACAGACCCGCCACCCCGCCCGCCCCGGCGGCCACCCCCGGTCACCACGCTTCGACATACAAAACCTCCGCTCCCCCGACCTGCTCCTCTCCGCCCCCGCCTACCACTAAATCTCTATTCACACCTCACACCTCTAACATAATAATAATTCTTGTGAAAAGTGTCAGCTATGTTTAAAAAATGTTGATTTATCCCATACTGCAATTAACCTAAAAAGCTATAAGTATGTCGATTTGCCACTATTTCGGAAGACTTTGCACTAGTTCTGTCAGCCGCAAGGAATCACCACATTAAATGTGGAATTGCACGAGGAGGAGGCGATGTTCATGCATTTTCAGTTAGAAATGGTAACAAGAGAGACAGTGGTTATACGTTTATTTGGGGAGCTCGATCATCATGCAGTAGAGCAAATTCGAGCTAAAATTTCTACAGCAATTTTTCAAGGTACTGTAACGACTATTATTTGGAATTTAGAGGGGCTTTCTTTTATGGATAGTTCAGGTGTAGGTTTAGTGCTTGGTCGGATGCGTGAGTTAGAGGCAGTCGCTGGGCGGACAATATTATTGAATCCATCGCCGACAATGCGAAAAGTATTTCAATTTTCAGGTTTAGGGCCGTGGATGATGGAAGCAACAGAAGAAGAAGCGATTGATCGAGTTAGGGGGATTGTAAATGGATAACGAAATGACATTAACTTTTTTAGCAATTAGTGAAAATGAAGCCTTGGCGCGTGTAGCTGTGACCGGCTTTATCGCACAATTAGATCCAACTATTGATGAGCTATCCGAATTTAAAACGGTTGTTTCAGAGGCCGTTTCTAATGCCATTATTCACGGTTATGAAGAGGATGGTAAGGGTGTTGTTACAGTTCATGCAAAGCGTGAGGATGATATTGTAACGGTGTCTGTTATGGATAAAGGGTTAGGTATAGAGGATGTAAGTCGGGCAATGGAGCCGTTGTTTACGACGAAAAGTGAGATGGAACGTTCGGGTATGGGCTTTACTATTATGGATAGTTTTTCAGATCAGTTGACAGTCATGTCCAAGTGGCAAGAAGGTACAACTGTCACATTTACGAAGAAATTTTACTCGGTTCGCACACCGGTAATGTGAGGCTGCGATTGTGAAGCCGCTAGAACAGTCGTCCGATAAGCTATTGTCACAGGGAGAAATGCGAGATTTAATTGCGCGTGCACAACAGGGCGATCATGAGGCTCGTAAACGAATGATTGAAGGGAATACGAGGCTTGTGTGGTCTATTGTCCAACGCTTTACAAGCAGGGGCGTGGAGCTCGAGGATTTGTTTCAAATTGGCTGCATCGGGCTTATGAAGTCTGTGGATAAATTTGATCTAACGTATGATGTTAAATTTTCGACATATGCTGTACCAATGATCATCGGAGAAATTCAGCGCTTTCTAAGGGATGATGGAATGGTGAAGGTTAGCCGTTCTATTCGTGAGCTTAATTTTAAAATTCGTCATGCAACTGATGAATTCATTAAAAATAATGAGCATCCACCAACCATTCATGAATTAGCGCAAGTTCTTGGTGTTACAACTGAGGAAATTGTAACAGCTTCAGATGCATTGAGAGATCCAGCTTCCTTGCATGAACAATTGTATGAGAGTGAAGGGGATTCTATTACATTAATGGATCAGATGAAGGACGAAAAATCTGAGCAGCCATTTGACTATATTCCACTAAAAGAGGTGCTCACAAGGCTTGAGCCTAGAGAGCAATCCATTATTTATTTACGATATTTCTCAGATTGTACCCAAACTGAAATTGCCAACAGGCTAGGCATATCACAAGTTCAGGTATCACGATTAGAGAAAAAAATTCTTGCTCAATTGAAAACTTGGATGGCCACAAGTGCCACAGTTGAAGAGGAAGAAGTAAAAAAAGACATTTAAGAAAATGGTGACAGCATGACAGATAAAGATAAACTATTTAACAGCTTAGAAGAAGCCGAAGATTTTCTTAAAGAACAGTTTGGAGACGGCGAATCATTTGACATTAGTATAAAGCATCTGTTTGTCAAAGATTTGCCGGTTCTTTGTGCATATGTAACCGGACTTGTGGATGGAGTTGTGTTAACGCAATTACTCACTAATATGTTGCCTGATGAGGACGTTGATATTGAGGATGAAAAGGAGTATTTTGAAGCCTATTTCAATTACCAAGGTCGTTCAGAGGAAACAAAGCGTGAAGCCATTTTATTAGCGATATTAAGTGGACAAGTAGTCTTTATAACTAAAAGTGGTTACGGTTTTGTTGCAGAGATACGAAGTTATCCAGGACGTTCCCCAGAGGAGCCTGACAATGAAAAGGTAATTCGAGGATCTAGGGACGGTTTTGTTGAAGGTATTTCTCAAAATACTGCTTTGATTCGTCGACGAATTCGCAATAGTAATTTACGTTTCGAGCTACATAAAATATCCGAAATTGGTCAAACCGATGTCGCTCTAGCGTTTATAAAAGGTATTGCGAATGATGAAGCGCTCGATAAATTGCGACGGCGCATTGCACAAATTCATCATGATGGTTTGACTATGACTGATAAATCATTAGAAGAATGGCTGTTTAAACAGAAGTTCCATCCAGTTCCTTTTGTACGTTATACGGAACGACCAGATATTACCGCAGCACATTTACTTGAAGGCCATATAGCCATTATTGTCGATACGTCTCCTTCTGTCATTCTTGTACCTGCAACTGCTTTTCATTTGTTGCAGCATGCTGAGGAGTATAGACAAGCGCCAACAGTTGGAACCTTTGTCCGTTTTATGCGCTATTTCGGAGCGATTATGGGTTTATTATTATTGCCATTATGGTATTTATGTGCAACGCACGGGGTATTTTTACCAGATGGGCTATCCTTTTTAGGTGCTAAGGAAAAATCACATATCCCGCTTTTGCTACAAGTACTTATTGGTGATATTGGGATAGAGTTTTTGAGGATGGCCGCCATTCATACCCCATCACCATTATCCACTGCGATGGGGTTGGTTGCAGGTGTAATTATTGGTCAAATCGCTATTGATGTTGGGGTATTTACGCCAGAGGTAGTGTTATATACAGCCGTTTCAGCTATTCTGACATTTATTATTCCATCTTATGAGCTAGGTATTTCCATTAAACTCTTTAGACTAGTGTTGTTAATAATGACTGGAATTTGGGGAGTTAATGGGTTATTTATCGGGATCTTCATAATATTTACGTATTTATGTTCATTACGTCCGATGCAAGCGCCATATTTATGGCCACTTATTCCGTTCTTCCCAAATGCGATGCTTCGCGTACTTGTTCGTTTCCCGATGACAGCTGATGCATTGAGGCCATATGTTGTCGACTCCCAACAGCGAAAAAGATCATAGAAGCCGTTGCACTCGTTTTTTTCATGTGATAAAGTTCACATATAGTATTTTGTGATTTTTGCGAAAATTGTCTTCATTCATCAAAAGCTTCACCACGTGGTAAAACACATGTGGCAACTTGTTGAATGAAGCAATATCCCTCTAAATAAGGATTGTAGGCTAAATTGCCCGAAATCTTTCTAAAATGAGGTGCAATGTATCACATGATGGAACGATGTGAAAAGGGAGAGATGCACATGCATTTATATGGAACACAAGCGATTTCTGAAGATGGTCATTTAACGATTGGACAGGTAGATACATTAGAGCTTGCAAAAGAGTATGGTACACCTTTATTTGTGTATGATACAGCACTTATTCGTAAGCGTGCTCGCGGCTTTATAGATACGTTTAAAAAACTAGGTGTAAAAGCAGAAGTAGCTTATGCTTCAAAAGCATTTGCATGTGTAGCTGTGTACCAATTAGCGGCAGAAGAAAATTTATCTTTAGATGTTGTCTCTGGTGGAGAATTATTTACAGCTTTAAAAGCTGGATTCCCTCCGGAGCGCATTCATTTCCACGGTAATAATAAAAGCATTGCTGAACTAGAATTAGCATTTGACTCAAAAATTGGTTGTATTGTCGTGGATAACTTCTATGAAATTCAACTTTTACAAGCAATCTCAGAGCGCCGTCAGCAAAAAATGCGTATTTTACTACGTGTCACACCAGGTGTGGAGGCACATACACATGATTTCATTACGACAGGTCAAGCGGATTCAAAATTTGGCTTCGACTTAAATAATGGTCAAGCAGATGAAGCTTTCCAACAAACTTTTAAACATGAATATCTAGAGCTTCTAGGATTACACTGCCATATTGGCTCTCAAATTTTTGACACAGCGGGCTTTGGCTTAGCAGGAGAAAAACTAATTGATAAAATTTCGGATTGGAACAAGTCTCACGATTTTACGTGTACTGTGTTAAACTTAGGTGGGGGCTTCGGAATTCGTTATACTGAGGAAGATGCACCGCTTGAGCCACAAGTATATGTAGAGGATATGATTACAGTTGTAAAGACTAAAGCTACTGTACTTGGTCTAACGATGCCTGAAATTTGGATTGAACCAGGGCGATCACTTGTAGGGGATGCAGGAACATCTCTTTATACAATTGGTTCACAAAAAACAGTACCTAATGTTCGTAAATATATTGCTGTCGATGGTGGTATGAGTGATAATATCCGTCCTGCTTTATATGATGCGAAGTACGAAGCGATCATTGCGAGTAAAGCAGATGAATCGAAAAGTGAAACATATACAGTGGCTGGTAAACTTTGTGAATCAGGTGATAAATTAATTATTGATGCTAAGCTTCAAGAAGCTGCTTCTGGTGATGTGCTAGCAATCTTCTGTACTGGTGCGTATGGATATTCTATGGCGAGTAACTACAATCGTGTGCCACGACCAGCAGTTGTATTTGTAGAAGATGGCAAACATCAATTAGCAATTCGACGCGAAAGTTATGAAGATATTGTACAGAACGATCTCCCGCTAACGTTAAAAAAGGGTGAGTAAATATGAGAAAAAACAAATGGGTATTACTAGCGTCCATTTCAACTTTTATTTTGTTGTGGGGCGTTGTCTATTGGGTGTTGGCGTCTAAAGGTATTCTCGGACCTGGTTCGTAAGACAGAAATGGACTTGCGGTAAAAGTACAAATCGTGTAGGATAGTCAAAGATTATGTACAGCTAGAAAATGAGGGAATAGACAAATATGTTAATTCGATATAAGAAAGCTTTCGAGAAAATAGCAATGGGGCTACTCTCGTTTATGCCTAACGAAAAAGACATAAAAAAGCTCAAAGAGACAATCCACTCCTATGAAAATGATAATAATTGGGTTTTATATTTATGGAAAAAGAACGACGAGTATGTTGGCATTGTTGGACTTGTAACAAATAGTGATAATATAGCTACGATTCAACATGTTTCCGTTGTCCCTTCATATAGAGGTGAAGGTGTTGCGAAGGAAATGCTACAGGAAGTGGCAGAACTTGGTCACTATGAAAGTGTGCTTGCAACAGAGGAAACACGTAATATTGTTCACAAATGTATAAATTGTATCGATGGAGAAGCAGACGATCATTGACGTCTGCTTTTTCTTTGTTTGCTTTCTTGACGCTCTGCAAGAATATGTGAGCGATCTCGAAGCATATGTTTATGAAGAAGATAGTTAGAGCTAGTTGATGGTAAAAGCTTCATGCGAGCAAATACTAATTCCTCCAATGTAGGTGAAAGAGGAAGCTGAAATGCTTGAAAGGACTTGCCCTTCTGGGTAGCAGAAAGTGCATCTGCTAGTTGAGTTAGTAGTATTTCGTAGTCGATTTCATCAAAAAATAAATGTCCCTTATTATATTGGAAATTTTTGAGTGATTTTTCTAATATTCGCGCAGCGCCAATATAATTGTTACGTCGCCAATGATATAAACCGGTTGCAAGCTGTACGTAACCAACGAGTGGATGCTTTTTATCACCTGGAGCAATATCTTTCCAGTATTCCTCAAGGACTTCATGGCATTCAAAAAAATCGTGATTACCATTGAAAAAAGAACAGTAGTCGATAAATAAAGTATGGTGCTGTGGATGCATTTTAGACTCCTTTCTACTATACTAAAAGAACATATAATCTCAGGGTGGTAAAACAATGTCTTATGAAGTGAAATTAGAAGCCTTTTCAGGGCCTCTTGATTTATTATTACATTTAATTAACAGATTGGAAATTGATATTTATGATATTCCAATGGCTGAAATTACTCAACAATATATCGACCATATACATGCTATGCAAGTACTGGAGTTAAATGAGGCTAGTGAATATTTAGTGATGGCAGCAACATTATTGGCTATTAAAAGTCGTATGCTTTTGCCAATCCATGAAGGTGAGCTTGACGAAGCTGAATTAGAAGTTGACGGTCCAGACCCTCGTGAAGAACTGGTGCTACGTTTAATAGAGTATAAGAAATATAAAGAAGCAGCAAGTAGCCTGCAAGAGCTTGAAACAGATCGGGCACAGGTGTTTACACGGCCACCAGCAGATTTATCTGGATTAGCCTCAGATGAGCAAATGGCGTTATTTGATTTGAACGTCAACATCTATGACATGCTTGGAGCCTTTCAAAAACTAATGCGTCGAAAAAAATTAAAAAAACCACTAAAGACAACTGTAGCAAGACAGGAACGCTCTGTGAAAGATCAAATGCGTTCGGTTGTCGATTCATTACGATTTACAGGTGGACGTGCATCATTTTTTGAGCTATTTCCCTATGAAGATAAGCCAACGCTTATTCTGACGTTTTTATCTATTCTTGAATTGATGAAACGTCAGGTAGTCATCGTAGAGCAAGATGGTAACTTTGAAGAATTAACAGTTACATTACAGAAGGAGGAATGGGATGATGACGAAAACAAAGATGCTACAGAGTAAAATAGAGTCCTTATTATTTGTTGTTGGTGACGATGGCTTAACCATTAAACAATTATCACAACTTTTAGTAGAACCGGAAGAGTTAGTCGTAGAGACAATGGAGGCATTGAAAACGGCATATGAAGACGATGGATCTAGAGGTATAACGGTAAAAGAAATAGCTGGCGTTTATCAGCTTATCACAAAACCTGAACTAGCAGATACGATACAAAGATTAGTAGAAAATCCAACTGCTCAATCATTATCTCAAGCTTCACTTGAAGTATTGGCGATCGTGGCATACAAACAGCCAATTACACGCGTAACAATTGAAGATTTGCGTGGTGTGAAATGTGAAAGACCAATACAGACTCTCGCTTCTAGGGGGTTAATTAAGGAAGTGGGTCGCTCAGAAGGGACAGGACGTGCAATCTTATATGGTACAACGAAAGAATTCTTAAACTACTTTGGTTTAAATAGTATAGAAGAAATGCCGTCTTTACCTGAAGATGAGCTAGTTGAAGCAGAGCAAGAAACAGATTTATTTATGACTAAATTCCAAGAAACATTTAGCGGTGTAAAGTAAATCAGTTCGGAATGAGTTAAAGGTATAAAGCTTAGCTTAAAACATAAATATAATCTATATTTTCCTATTACTTTTAATAAGGAGTGGCTCGTTGCATCGGTTAGTACGTTTAATATTGTTCATGATAGTCGTGGTAATGTTAATGCTTCCACAAACCAGTTTGGCTCGAGGTGGTAGCGGATATGCTGTCTTAGATGGTGATACGGGACGTGTTTTATATGGATCTAATAGTGATGCCCGGTTACCCATTGCAAGCTTAACAAAAATGTGGACAGCACTTGTTGTTATTGAAAATAGCAATCTTCAAGATGAAGTGGTTATTTCACCAAAGGCTGCAACGTCTGAGGGCTCGTCTATTTACTTGCAGGCTGGGGAAAAAGTAACGGTAGAAACGCTGTTATATGGTTTGATGCTACGATCAGGAAATGACGCTGCAACAGCTTTAGCAGAGCATGTAGGAGGATCGGTAGAAGGGTTTGTAAAGTTAATGAATGAACGGGCTGTTGTTGCGGGTCTCACAAATACAGTATTTATGAACCCGTCTGGCTTGCATCATGATGAGCATTTATCGTCAGCGAGGGATACTGCTGAAATGTTGAGAATAGCTCTTCAAAATAAAACTTTCAAGAAGATTGCCTCCACAGTGCTATATCGTGCCAATACGGAAAACGGGATGTTATGGGAAAATAAGCACCGTTTAATACGAGAAGGGTCTGGGGTTGCTATCGAAATAGACGATGAGACACAACCTGTCAGTGCCTTAAAAACAGCAAAAGGTTCAGCATTTGCCGGGAAAACAGGCTTTACAAAGGTAGCTGGGCGGACACTTGCAACCGCCTTCCAAAAGGACGGGCAAACGTGTATTGTTGTCACATTGAATGAATCCGATGATTGGAATCTGCATCGGAGTTTTGCCAACAAGGTTTGGGGAGATTACAGCCTTGAAACAGTAGTGAAAAAAGGTAAATATAAAGTTAATAAAAACCTATCTATTCGCTTAGAGCAACCGATTCGTTTGCAATTAAATAAAGAAGAAAAAGAAAGTGTAAGGCAAGTATTACATGTTTCTAGAAAACGTATGGAAGGTGTACTATCCATCTTTATCGGTGAAGAGCGTATTTATGCAGTGCCAGTAAAAGTTGAATCAGCGGATCGTTAAAAGCGATACGCTGATTTTTTTATGAGCTAACATTTGTGTGTCAATGCCAGTACCCTCCGTTATATTACGGTAGCGTTTGAAATAATTTTGATTTATTTAACAAATGAGAAATAATAAGGTAAAATAAAACCTAGGTGGTTTTGATTTAAAATTCCGAATTTTTAAATACCATTGAAGAAGGAGAAGGATTTATGATTACTAAATCAAACAGTAGACAGTATCAAATAGGGGGCATAATAATTTTATTCTTGTCAAGCTTTATCGCTCCTATTATTTTCTTATATCCTGTTCAAGAATTGCTCTTTCGACCTAAGGAATCCTATTTTTTCGATCCTTTTTTTACAGCCTATATTATATTGATGGTAGTAATGATCATGCTAGCGGTCACGTTATTAGTCAATTTTTTAGTGAACCCTAAAACAAAAAAAGGAAGATTATTCAACGTGGACTCGTGGGAACATCGTTTATAATTGCTGGCGCGTTAATATTTTTATGTATGAATAACTATCAATACATTGATACAAAAGGACTTCATATGAATCATTTTTTTAGTTTGCAAGAAGATTATATAAGCTGGGAAGATATTGTGAAGGTTGAACAGACTATTGTAGAAAAGAATGGTGTGAGTGTTCCGGAAAAACTGATTTTCACATTACAAGATGGTTCAACAATTGAATTATCTTTATCAGGAAAGCTATCAAGCGCGAAGCAATTTATTAATAAAGAATTAAGTACCTACGGGCTTAGAATCGAAAATAAATATAGTGAATCCTAGAAATTATGAAAAGCTGCCCAAATTGGGCAGCTTTTATGTTTTATAAAGATTTCAAAGCCGATAGCAAATTTAAATGGGAAGGGTTGGTTAAAATTAGAATACGCCAAAAGTTAGGGATGACAGTTCTGTGATTTATGGACATTTTTCATTCTGCAGAATACTCCCACCTTTGAACGTGGTTCTCTTTCAATGGGGTCCTGACACTTATAGAAATAAGGGAACTCAGTGTTAGAACGCCACGTCCTGTGGCATTACTAAAATGACTGACATCGTGTTGCTCCCCTGGAGACAATTCGAATCCGATCACATCTAGGAAAGCACCCGGTCGGTACGAAAATCAACCCACGCTATACTGAGGACCCTTAAAATTTAAGTGCAAATTATCCAGAAACTAGTTGATGAAAATTATTTCAAATAATCTAATTACTTTCGCATAATTAGTTTTTCTTTAATAATGCATAAAAGTATGACATAATTTTCACAGATTAGCGGGAAAAATAACCTTATTCATATTATACGAATGAGGTTTATATTTTGGTGTCTAAAACCAAGGTGAATGAAAATTAGAGGTGAAAGAATGGAAAGATTACAGAAGGTTATTGCGTATGCTGGTGTGGCATCTAGACGTAAGGCAGAACAATTAATTGTAGAAGGTAAAGTAAAAGTGAACGGAGTCGTAGTGCGTGAGTTAGGTACAAAGGTGTCAAACTCAGATACGATAGAAGTAGAAGGCGTGAAGCTTGAGAAAGAGGATAAGGTTTATTACTTGTTATATAAACCACGTGGAACGATATCAGCTGTAACAGACGACAAAGGACGCAAAACTGTCACAGATTTGTTTAAGCATATCCCACAACGAATTTTCCCAGTTGGTCGTCTCGATTATGATACATCTGGCCTGTTGTTATTAACAAATGATGGTGAATTTTCTTATATGCTGACACATCCAAAGTTTAAAATTGACAAAACATATATTGCTCGTGTTAAAGGTGTTCCGACGATTGAGGGCTTAAAAAAGCTTCAACGTGGAATTAAGCTAGAAGATGGTAAAACAGCTCCAGCAAAAGTGAGTATGACTTCATTTGATGAAACAGCAGGTAAGGCAATTTGTGAAATTACTATTCACGAAGGACGAAATCGTCAAGTGCGTCGCATGTTTGAGGCAATAGGTACACCTGTTGTTAAACTTAAACGTGAACGCTTTGCCTTTTTAGATTTATTCGGACTAGCTCCAGGAGAATATCGTGAATTAACAAAGCATGAAGTGAAGCAATTACGAGTGCTAGCAGAGACAGGACAAATCGGATAATTAGCATTTTCTAAGAGAAAGTGAAATACTTCTATGTGTAATAGTAATGTTTTCACTTTCTTATTAGTGAAATCGTTCATAAATCATTCATAATTATTAGCTAAGCGTTTGTGTTTCCTTTTGCTATAATAGGTGAGAATAGTACACCTAATTTAGTTTTCATCCTGATGAAATCGGTTCCACAAATTATCAGGTGGTGTATGACGCACAAGTGAATGACAAATATAAAAATTGACAAACATAATAAATGGTATAAATTAGACGTTAAGAACTATACATATGAATGTTTGTAGGAAAAGCTTTGCGTCAATAGGGATTATTCTAAGCCGAAATTGATAGGGGGTTTATTAACTTGGAGAAAAAGAAAAAACGTCTCGTCATTCGTACCATTATTTTGGCAGTCTTAGTGTTAGCGATTGGTTATACGGTATACGGTACAGCGACAAAAGATAAAGTAGAGTTATTAGCAGTAGGCTCTAAAGCACCAGACTTCACGTTAGTAGATTTAAACGGTGAGAAACATAAACTGTCTGATTATAAGGGGCAGGGCGTATTTTTGAACTTCTGGGGAACTTGGTGTAAGCCTTGTGAAAAGGAAATGCCTGCAATGGATCGTCAGTATAAAGCTTTTAAAGATCAGGGTGTACAAACATTAGCGGTCAATATTGCCCAAACAGATTTTGAAGTTCAGAATTTTGTCGATAGATATGAGTTAACGTTCCCGGTAGTTATCGACAAAACGAAAAGCGTTATGACTGCCTACAATGTAGGTAATTTACCTGCAACTCTCCTTATTGATCCAGATGGTAAAGTAGCCAAAATCGTTACTGGTGAAATGACGGAGGCAAAAATTGCTTCGTACATGGAATTAGTGAAGCCAAAATAAGGAGTAATGACTATGGAAAACATCATTTGTGCTTGTGGTCATAGTAACCCATATGGCACGAAGCTTTGTGAGAAATGTGGTCGTCCTTTAACTGAGGAAGGTAAACAGACAAAAGTTGTTGATATGCGTTACGATGGAACGGCAATTCGTTCAAAAACGTATAATACAACATTTGTTGATAAAATTTGGAATTTCTTCTCGAGTGTAAAAGTGGGGATCGCCCTCATTATAATAACGTTGGTAGCAGCGTCAATCGGAACAATTCTACCGCAAGCGATATATGTTAATGCCCCGGAGCCTAGCAAAGCAGAGTATTATGAAAAAGTGTATGGTGTATTAGGCAAACTCTATAATAATTTAGGACTTTCTCATTTATACAACACTTGGTGGTTCCAAATTTTAGTAGGTATGCTTGCGATATCGATTATTGTTGCGAGTTTAGACCGAGGGTTACCTTTGCATAAGTCTTTAAAAAATCAACGCGTTAAACGTCATGAAAGTTTCATGAAACGCCAACGGATCATTGCGGAAGGGCAAGTGCCAAACGCTGATGAAACGCTTGATAAAGTTGAACAAAAAATGTCCGAATTAAAATATCGTGTTCGTCGTGATGGAAGTGCACTGCTAGCAGAGCGCGGCCGCTTCGCTCGATATGGCCCATACATAAATCATGTCGGTCTCATTATTTTTTTAACAGGTGTTATGTTGCGCTTAGTACCTGGTTTTTATGTGGATGAGACGATTTGGATCCGTGAAGGTGAAACACGAGCTATACCAGGTATGGATGGGTATTTTATTAAAAATAATAAATTTATTTTGGAAACCCATGGCGAAAAGCAACAGGGCGGGGAAGCGAGCCAAGGTGTAAATGTTATGGCGAAGAACTATCAAACGGATATAACATTATACAAACAACCTGAGGGAGCTCTTCCAGGAGATTCAGATAATCTTGAAAAATTGAGAGATTACTCAATTCGTGTTAATCATCCGTTAAAAGAAAACGGTTTTGCGTTGTATCAAATGAATTATCGTCTTAATGAATTGAGACAGATGAATTTTAATTTAGTGAATAAAGCTTCTGAAGAATCACAAGGTCAAATTGAAATTGATTTAACGAATCCTAAAAAAGAATATGATTTAGGAAATGGTTCCTCAGTACAAATTCTTGTTTATACGCCAGATTTTGATGGTTTTGAAAATGGAGAGCCACAGACAAAAACATCAATACCAAATAATCCGGCATTTTTATTTAGAATGACAACACCAGAAACACCAAAAGGTGAAGTAAGCTTTGTAGAAATCAGAAAGCCACCACTTGAACCACTTGGTGAAAACAAATATAGAATGAAATTCGCAGGAGCAGAGATGCGTAATTCATCAAACTTTACAATTCGTAAAGATAGTACGATACCAATTTTATTTGTTGGTGGTGTTATTTTCATGATTGGTGTAGTAATTGGCTCATATTGGAATCATCGACGTTTATGGTTACAGGTGGATCCGGATGGTCGAGTGTTGATGGCTGCTCATGTGAATAAAAATATGTTTAGTATGAAAAAGGATTTAGATACAGTCACTACGTTTGCTGGTCTACCAACATATAAAGATCAGTTGGATAAGCCTGAAGATGACAACAAATCCGCAAAGCCAGGCACTAAAGAAAAGGAAGGTGACAACACCTTATGAGTTTGATTGACATAAGTGGAAACCTATTATTTGTAGCATTCATAGCCTACCTAGTTGCAACTTTATTGTTTGGTGGTTCGATAAAGCAATCGAATGCATCGGGGAAAAATACCGATAAATGGGGCAAGGTGGCAATTGTTGTAACAATTATTGGTTTACTTTCGCAGCTTGGTTATTTTATTACTCGTTGGGTTTATTCAGGACATGCACCTGTCAGTAATATGTTTGAATTTACGACTGCGTTTGGAATGTTCATTGTTGGGGCATTCGTATTAATTTATTTTATTTATCGAGTGACAGCTCTAGGATTAGTAGCATTGCCTGTGGCGTTATTAATAATTGCCTATGCATCGATGTTCCCGAGTGAAGTTAGTCCTTTAGTACCGTCTTTGCAAAGTTACTGGTTAACAATTCATGTTATTACAGCTGCTTTAGGTCAATCAATTTTAGCGATTAGTGCGGTAGCAGGACTAATTTATTTATTAAAAGTAGTTGATTTAAAGAAGCCTTCTAAACAACGTTTCTGGTTAGAAGCGGTAATGTTCTTCCTTGTGGTAGTCGTTGGTTTCGTAGTTGCTTCATCAGTTTTTAATATGATGGATTACGATTCAACTTATTCTTATTTAGATAAAGAAGGAAATGAACGTCAAATTGACTACAACATGCCGCCACTATTTGGTATGAATGAATATAAGGCAGTGGAAGAACATGGCATGTCTCCGTTAGTAGAAATGCCTGCGCTCATTAATGCGAAGAAATTAACTACAGTTGTTTGGTCATTATTGGTAGGGTCTATTTTATACTTATTAATTCGATTAATTGCAAGACGTCGAATTAGTGCGATTTTCCAACCTTTTGTCAAACGAGTAAATTTACAATTAGTTGATGAAATTGGTTATCGTTCAGTTATAATTGGCTTCCCAGTATTTACGTTAGGAGCTCTAATCTTTGCAATGATTTGGGCACAACTTGCGTGGAGTCGTTTCTGGGGATGGGATCCGAAGGAAGTGTGGGCACTTATTACATGGTTATTCTATGCAGCATTCCTACACTTACGTTTATCAAAGGGCTGGGAAGGTGAAAAATCTGCATGGTTAGCATTAATTGGTTTTGGAATAATCTTATTTAACTTAATTGCTGTTAACTTGATTCTTGCAGGTTTACACTCATACGCTTCAGCTTAAATTGATTAACTTGAGCAAATAAATTTTTAACGTCGCTAGTATTAGAAAGAAGAGCCTTCTTGCTGTGGCAAGAAGGCTTTCTTTTCTTTTCAATATGTGTCGTACGATGTACAATAGAAGGTAGAGAAAGATTAGAAGAGAGGGATCGTGAAAGTGTCAGAAAATATTTCAGTATTAGTAGTAGATGACGAGGACCGTATTCGACGCTTATTAAAAATGTATTTAGAGCGAGAAGGATACCTTGTTGACGAAGCAGAAAATGGTGAACAAGCGATCGAAAAATCTTTAGAAAAAGAATATCACTGTATTTTACTTGATATTATGATGCCTGAAAAAGACGGGCTTGAAGTTTGTGCGGAAATCCGTGAACGAGCAGCAACACCAATTATTTTATTAACTGCAAAAGGCGAGGAAGCGAATCGTGTACAAGGCTTTGAGCTTGGAGCAGATGATTATATTGTAAAACCGTTTAGTCCTCGTGAAGTTGTGTTACGTGTGAAGGCTATATTACGCCGTTCACAAGCATTCTCACCTTCGACAAATGCTTCTTCTTCAAAAGATTTAGTTGTGTTTCAACATTTAATGATTGATCATGATGCACACCGCGTAACAGCAGAAGGTATTGAAGTGAATTTGACACCTAAAGAGTATGAATTACTTTATTTCTTAGCAAAATCACCAGACAAAGTATTTGACCGTGAACAATTACTAAAAGAAGTTTGGCATTATGATTTCTTTGGTGACTTACGTACAGTTGACACACATGTAAAACGTTTACGAGAAAAGCTCAACCGTGTTTCAGAAAACGCTGCAAAGATGATTGTTACTGTATGGGGCGTTGGCTACAAATTTGAGGTTGTCAATGAATAGAATATGGAATAGTGTTGTCGGGAAGCTATGGGTAACCATATTGCTTCTCGTTTCATTTGTATTATTTGTTTTCACGGTTTTAATGCTTGAGTTTCTTCAAAATTACCATATGCAACAAGCGGAAAGCTCTTTGCGTCAAACTGCTGCAACGATTGCAAGTATAGTGGATGATAATGAAACAGCAGAATCGACTTCTGAATTATTAAAAGATATTTTACCTGAAAGTACAAATGCACTTATTGCTATTAATCATGATAGAGTCTCTTTCGCTATGCAGGAAGGTGTCAATAAAATAGAAATTCAGGATATGATTTTAGCTAATAAATCGTTTCATGAAGTTTTTCAATCAGATAAACCGATTATTAAGGAAATGATGATGCCGTCTTCCACAGATGAAGAAAAAATGGAATCTTATGTTGTACTAGGTTTCCCGCTAAATGTAGAAAATACAGTTCACGGGGCTGTCTTTATTTATCAAAGTCCAGATGCATTGCATAAAACATCGAAAGAGACGACGAAAATTGTCTTTTTATCTGCTTTCATAGCTTTTGTTCTGACGACATTTTTTGCGTTTTTCCTTTCGTCACGTATTACGTCACCATTACGTAAAATGCGTGAGTTGGCGTTTGAAATTTCTAAAGGGAATTTTGAAGCGAAAATGCCAACTACCCAAAATGATGAAATAGGCCAGCTTGCAGTTGCCTTCAATCAAATGGGACGTCAATTGAAACACAATCTAGAAGTGATTAATCAAGAAAATGAACAGCTATCAAATATTTTAACATCGATGACAGATGCAGTTATTACGTTTAATCGTGATCGTACAATATTATTAAGTAATCCACCAGCGGACCGTTTAATGCAAAAATGGTTCGTCAATAAAGGCTCACAAAGTGCAAAGCCAATTCCGCCAGAACTTTATCATATGCTTGATCATGTACTGATGTTTGAAGATAAGCTTGAAGAAGAAATTGAGATGGACGGAAATTACTATACGTTTACGATTAGCCCTCTTTATAGTGAGGAATCGATACGTGGAGCGGTTGCAGTTATTCGTGATATGACTGAGCAGCATCGCTTAGAAAAACTGCGTTCAGACTTTATTGCCAATGTGTCTCATGAGCTACGGACGCCGATTTCGATGCTCCAAGGTTATTCAGAGGCATTAATGGATGATGATTTTATTCAAGATCAAGAAGAACGAAATGAGATTACAAAAATTATTTATGATGAATCGAAGCGTATGGGACGCCTCGTGACAGATTTATTAGACCTTGCTCGTATGGAATCGGGGCATATGACGCTTTACAAAGATGAGCTTCCGATTAATTCAACATTTGAACGTATTACACAAAAATTTGCACAAGTTGCTAAAGAGAAACATGTTCGACTAATATTTGACAGTGAGTTTAATGACGATGTTACGATTAGTATAGATGAGGATCGGATTGAACAAGTATTAACGAATTTAGTCGATAATGCTCTTCGCCATACAGATGAAGGATCAGTAACCGTGAAGGTTGAGCAAGAGCCGACCTTTGCCAAAATATCTGTCCAGGATACAGGACATGGTATTCCACAAGAGGACCTGCCATATGTTTTTGAACGTTTCTATAAAGCGGATAAAGCACGTACGCGTTCTAAAGGCGGAACTGGCCTAGGTTTAGCTATTGCTAGAAATATAGTTAAGGCACATTCAGGCAATATTATGGTGGATAGTGTGCTAAAAGAGGGGACTACCTTCACATTTTATTTACCATTCGATTAAAAGCGTCGCTATTATCTGTTTTCAGCAAATGAAAGAGGATTTAAGTAGCTTTTCAACGGGTGTCAAAACATCCATAGAGAACTCAGTCTAAGAACGCCTCGTCTTGTGATGTTTTCTGTGCGAAAGCGAAGCGACAGCAACACACGACTGAGTGATAGATCACGTTGGCCTAAAGCCGATTTTTGACCCAATTATACCTAGGTATAATTGATGAATTGGTGTTAATTGGATGTAACTTCTGTGAACGTTTAAACGACAAATATAAATAGAACGGGGGTGGAGTGCTTTGAATGACTCCGTGTTCCATCGATTATACGATGCATATCATCAAGACGTGTTCCAGTTTCTTATTTATTTAGTAAAAAACCGTACACTTGCTGAGGATTTAGCACATGAGGTTTATGTTCGCGTATTGCGCTCATATGATAAGTTTGCAGGCAATAGCAGTGAAAAGACATGGCTTTTTGCGATTGCTAAAAATGTCGCTATTGATCATTTTAGAAAGCAGGCTGTACGCCAAAAACATTCACTTGATTTTTTTGATTGGGAAACGGAACAGCTGCATTCAACCACACCATTACCCGAAGACGTGCTGCAGGTAAATGATGAATTTATGCAAGTTCAATCAGCGCTTGAACATTGTACAGGTGACCAAAAAATGGTCATTATTATGCGCTACTTTCAAGAGTTATCGATTGCAGAAACAGCACAAATATTAGATTGGACAGAAGCGAAGGTAAAAACCACGCAACATCGCGCCATAAAATTTTTAAAGCAACAGCTACAACAGGTTAGAGAACGGGAGGCGAAAAGGTAATGACACATAATCCATTCGATGATGACCAACTGGAACATATATTGAATAATGCCCCTAAGCTTTCTGACCGCCGTTCGAAAGAAGAAATAGTAAATCGATTATTGGCAGATGCTCGCTTGCAGGATTCTGTCCATCTTCAAGCTATACAACAACCAATTGATGATGAAATAACATCACAAGAGGAACACAGTGCGGAACAGACTATAAAGAAAGAAGGTCGTAAATGGCCAATCTTTATGAGTGTTGCAGCTGTCTTCGCTTTAACAGTACTTACAGGCTCTATGTTCATGAATAATCATGATACAAAAATGGATCAGGCCAATGCTCCTGAAACTTCTCAATATTCAACAATGCAGGAAGATCGTGCAGCAAAAAGCTCTATGCATGATAATATTATGGAGTCTAACATAGTAGCAGAACATTCACGGATCATGTCTCTGAGATCATCTGTATATGAAGATGATTTAACAGATGCAGTAGCATTCCATATTGGTTTGGCAAATCGTGATAAGGAAAGCGTACCGATGACGTATATTATTCCAAATGAACGAGTGGCTACTGATTTTGGGAAGAAAAAACCTACAACATTACAAATGTATGAAAAGTATGCGCCAAAAATTGATGAGGAAGCAAATGGTTTTACTAATTATCATCCATATAAAGGAGAATTGAAGGAGAAGGGCGATCAACTTGTTCATGTATTGCCGGAGCAAAATGATTATGATGTTGCTGCTAAAGATTCTGGAGAATATGTAGGGACTATACAGGATACATTCTCAGACTCAGAGTATAAAGAAATCGAATTTGGAAAACTTAATGATACAGAATCCGAGCTTTCCAATGAAGAAGAGGCCAGTAATTCTATGGCATTAACGAGCTCAAATCATTTTAATTATTATTTATATAAAGATGAAAATGGAGTTGAATATTTATCACCCGATTCTCGTAAAACTTTTTCCACTGTAACAGAAGCTCTTGTTGATATGCGAGCTAAAAATGATAATGCATACGTTCCAGTTATACCGGAAAATATAACATACACTGTAAAAGAGGTAGCAGAAGGCGTTATTGTTACATTTGACGAGCCGCTTGATTTAACGACAATGGACGTGATTCGTGCAACCCAATTAATTGAAGCAATGATGCTAACTGCTGCAAGCTTTGATCAACAAGTACGCCTAGACAATGTTGTACAGGAGAGTTGGGAAGGATTTGATTTGAAAAATTTCTTACCAAAGCCTGTAGGAGCCAATAAACGATATATGCCATAAATGGTGAAACAACAAATAAATGAACGCAACTTTATAAGTGAATTTTTTGGAGCATTCTCGCCGCTATACGGGCGTGAATGCTCTTGTTAGTTTAGGGGGAGATCAAAGGATGGTAAAAGCCCGATTGGTGAAGAATAACAATCAACGGGGATGATAGTAAACCCTTAACTTTTAAAGATGGGACTATTGCGGGTATTTGTAAAACATACAAGTTTAATCGGATTTTTTTAAGCAAAGCTATTTACTTTTCCTTTGTAATTCATTATAGTAAGGCTATGAAATAAAAAAATATTGATTCATCTTCGGGGCAGGGTGGAAATCCCGACCGGCGGTAATAGAGGTGTAAATCGCTAATGTCTTTCATTAGCTCGAATAATTTACTAAAAACTCTTCAGCCCGCGACCTGTGCAAATATTTTTTGCATGGCTGACTTGGTGTAATTCCAAGGCCGACAGTTAAAGTCTGGATGGGAGAAGATGGAGGTGCGATCGTCATTCATTGTTATGAATTTAGCTATGTACGAGCGTTTTTTCGTTGTGGCTTTACGCAGCGTATGCTCAACAATAGTTAATTAATGGCGTTTCTTTAATTATGCCTATTCTCCCTTATGCTTATTTTGCATAAGGGTTTTTTCATAATAAGAATTGATGAGGTCGTAACCTTTCTTCTTGCGAGATTGAATCAGCAAAGAGGAGAGAGTTTACTATGAAGAAAAATGTTAAACTTCAGTCGTTTATTACGATTGGCATGCTGAGCAGTATTTCGTTTTTGTTAATGCTTTTTAATTTCCCTATTCCGCCATTTCCAGCGTTTTTGGAAGTAGACTTCAGTGATATGCCGGCATTGCTTGCAGCGATCACAATGGGACCTGTAGCTGGTATTTTAGTAGAATTCTTTAAAAATGTGTTGGACTGGATTTTCTCTGGTACGCCAACAGGAGTACCAGTAGGTCATATCGCGAACTTTGTAACAGGTGTTTTATTTATTTTACCAGTTAGCTTTGTCTTTAATCGCGTCAAAACAGTTAAAGGTCTTGTCGGAGGTTTAGCTGCAGGTACAATCATAATGGCAGTAGGAATGAGCATTCTTAACTATGCAGTATTTTTACCTATGTACACTTACTTTTTAGGTATGGAGCCTGTCGTAGGTGATTCACTATATAAAATGATCGTAGCTGGTATTTTGCCATTTAACATTATTAAGGGTATTTTAATAACGTTCATCATGGCATTACTATTCACAACAATGCGCAAATGGATCCATCAACAGCGCTCTATGTATATAACAAAATAATATGGATGAGACCTCGAGCTGTTAAGTGCTCGAGGTTTTTTATATTGGATAGATAGAATGATGGATATGCTGGATATTATTGTGCAAAAGTAACAAATAGAAATAATCTAGTCTAGATTACTATTTTCATGTAAAATAAGGAAGAGTTTAGAATGTTAGAGGAGTTTGAAGAGATGAGTGAAAAAAAGAGTCAGTGGTCTAGTAAACTAGGCTTTATTTTAGCATCAGCGGGAGCTGCAATCGGGCTAGGGGCAATATGGAAGTTGCCGTATGTTACTGGACAAAGTGGTGGGGGAGCATTTTTCCTTATTTTTGTTCTATTTACATTGTTGATTGGTTTACCGATGTTATTATCAGAGTATATTTTAGGTCGTGGTACACAGTCTGAGGCTGTGACTGCATATAAAAAAATTACACCGACGAAAACTGGCTGGGCTTGGGTTGGTCGTATGGGTGTACTCGGTTGTTTTTTATTATTAACTTTTTACAGTGTTGTGGGAGGTTGGATTTTTATATATAGTGGCCTAGGCGTGAGTGGGGCTGTTATTGATCCTGCTAATGATCCTAGTAAACTATTTGGGGAAGTTGTAGGGACACCTTGGATTACGCTATTAGGTTTAGGATTGTTTACGCTAGTAAATGTACTAGTCATTTCACTTGGTGTGCAAAATGGTATAGAGAAGGCTAATAAGTGGATGATGCCTTTATTATTTATTATGTTTATTGTGCTTGTTGTGCGGGCTTTAACATTAGATGGGGCAATGGAGGGAGTTAAATTCTTCTTGTGGCCTGACTTTTCCAATATGACTGGAAAGGCTATATTAGAAGCATTAGGGCAGTCCTTCTTTGGTTTAGCAGTAGGGTTTTCTTGTCTTGTGACGTACAGCTCATATTTAAAGAAGGATGTAAGCTTACCGAATTCTGCGGGCTCTGTTGTTCTTCTCACGGTGCTTGTATCGTTTTTTGCAGGATTAGCCATTTTCCCTGTTGTATTTGCTTTTGATTTAGAACCAGCGTCTGGTCCAGGCTTATTATTTATGGTTCTGCCAACAGCATTTAGTCAAATGCCATTTGGTGAACTATTTTTAGCGATGTTTTTATTATTATTTTTATTCGCAACGCTAACTTCTTCCTTCAGTTTATATGAAATTATCGTAGCGGCATTTATAGAGAAAGGGCGTATGTCTCGTTCTGCGTTGACAATGTTACTAGGTGTAGTTGTCTTTATTGCGGCGATTCCTGCAGCGCTTTCATCAAGTACATTAGCGGATGTATCAATCTTTGGAAAAACAATTTTTGATGCAACTGACTTTTTAGTTTCTAATTTAATGCTTCCGATAGGTAACTTATTGATTGCTATCTTTATTGCATATGTAGTTGATAAAGAATTTGTGAAGAAGGAATTATTAATAGGAAGCAAATTGGGACAAGGGTTCTATTCGACTTATCGTCTATTGATGCTAGTAGTAGTACCTCTTGTGATTATTGTTGTGTTTGTAAACATGCTATTGCAATACTAATGGTAGTAGGTTGTGTTCCGTTTAAGGGATGCAACCTACTTTTTTGATGGTGCAACAATAAAACGCTTGCTTGCTGTCGCTACGTTAGCACTACGCTTTCGCACAGAAAAAAGATGTGTTGCTGTCAGCGGGTGTAGTAAGAGGGGATAACTCTATATATCTAAAAAAACGATAAGTATATTCGAGAAAATGTATGTAATAAAACCTTACATAGATATTGTATTTTTCATCTTTGTGATGTATTTTAAAAGCAGTTGCAAAAGAATTGTGTGAATTAAAATAACATTGGAGTGGTGGAGAATGAAACATTATTCAAAAGAAGATATTAAACGTCGTGTTAAGGAAGAAAATGTAAAATTTATTCGCCTACAATTTACTGATATATTAGGAACGATCAAAAACGTTGAAGTACCAGTTAGTCAATTAGACAAAGCGTTGGACAATAAAATTATGTTTGATGGCTCATCAATTGAAGGATTTGTACGTATTGAAGAATCAGATATGTACTTGTGTCCTGACCGTGATACATTCGTCATTTTTCCGTGGACTGCCGAGAAAGGCAAAGTGGCCCGTGTCATTTGTGATATTGTTAGACCGAATGGTACACCGTTTGAAGGCGACCCACGTTCCAATCTGAAGAAGGTTTTAAAGGAGATGGAGGAGTTAGGCTTTAGCTCATTTAATTTAGGACCAGAACCGGAGTTTTTCTTATTTAAGCTAGATGAAAAGGGGCATCCAACGCTTGAGTTAAATGATAGTGGTGGATACTTCGATTTAGCCCCAACTGACTTAGGGGAGAACTGTCGACGTGATATCGTATTAGAGCTAGAAGAAATGGGCTTTGAAATTGAGGCATCTCATCATGAGGTTGCACCTGGTCAACATGAAATCGACTTTAAATATGCAAGTGCTATTGAAGCATGTGATAATATTCAAACGTTTAAGCTTGTTGTAAAAACGATTGCTGCACAGCATGGACTGCACGCAACCTTTATGCCAAAGCCGCTATTTGGTGTTAACGGTTCTGGGATGCACTTCAACTTATCCTTATTTGAAGGGGATAAAAATGCGTTTTATGATGAACATGCAGAATTGCAATTAAGCGAAACAGCACGTAGCTTTATGGCAGGAATACTAAAACATGTACATGGTTTTACAGCTGTCACAAACCCACTTGTTAATTCCTATAAACGATTAGTGCCAGGTTATGAGGCTCCTTGCTATGTGGCATGGTCTGCACAAAATCGTTCACCACTTATTCGAATTCCAGCTGCACGAGGATTATCAACACGTATCGAGCTTCGTTCTGTTGATCCAGCAGCAAACCCCTATTTAGCAATGGCTGTTATTTTAGCAGCTGGGCTCGATGGAATTCGCAAAAATCTCACACCGCCAGATGCTGTAGATCGAAATATTTATAAAATGTCACGAGCTGAACGTGAATTGAATGGTATCGATAGTCTCCCAGCTTCATTGGAATATGCACTCCTTGAACTAGAAATGGATCATATCGTACGCGAAGCACTTGGAGGCCATATCTTTGAAAAATTCACTGCTGCTAAAGAAATAGAATGGAATAAATACCGCACACGTGTCCATAACTGGGAGCGGGAAGAATATTTAAGAATGTATTAGACGGGGAGTGTTGAGACTTCAACATTTTGAATGTCAAAGAAGAAGGCTATCCCAATTTTCATTGATTGGGATAGCCACTTTTAATTAGGGAGTTCACTTTGAATAATTAATTTATATTTTTCATTAGGGAGTTCTTGGTCATAGATATAAAAATCATTTTCAGCTGAAAATCTAAAAAATAATGTAGTTCTAACAAACCATCCTCAATTAATAGATGATCCTTTATCTTAAATTTTTTATAATATCCATTTTCATTGAAAGATAAAAATACTTCATTATTAAAATCAGTGTTAAGTTCGCTTACCGAATCAATATCCGAAACAACTTCTTGCGAATGATTAGTCGCAGCGTCATAAAAAATTAGCTTACCATCACCAGTTGAAGGTTCAGCTGGGTCGTCAAAAGTTAGATAAACCCATTGTTGATCATTCAGAAGCCTTGCCCAACCAATAAATTCATATGAGCTCTTAAATTCTTTTATTTCTTTACTTCTCACATCATACAAATAGATATATCCGAAATGATCTTTTTCATTAGTGAATAATAATTTTCCATCCTTTGCAGACAAAGTCATATTCCTGAATGTAAAGCTATTTAAAGTAAATATACTGGTTGTTTTGTCTGTTTTGAGATTCTTAAGCATAACTTCCGCTTTTTCACTTTTTCTGTCCATTTTAATCCAAGCTGCGTAGTCCCCAATTAGTATAGGAAAATCATTAAAAACATTCTTTTCATTTTCTTTCGTCAATGGATTGATTTTTTGCGTCTTTAAGTTCATAAAATATGGATTTAGCTGCCATCCACTTTCATCGGCATCTACCCACAATAACCAAATATCATTTAATTCTACCCCTTGAACTGAGGGCATGTTGAATTTGCTATTAAATATAGTTTTGTATTTTTGAGTCTTTCGGTTATATTCAACAATTTTATTATCAAGAGAAGGACTCTCTTGATCTACACTCATATAAATATAGTCAGCATTACCCCTGTAAGAGTTAATATTAGTAAAAGGTACGTCTACCGTTTTATTTAAATCTTTATCGATAATTTGATAATAATTTGAACTAGGGGGTTTAATCAAAGCTCTATTTGACTGCACACCATTATATACGGCTTTAAAAACAATAAATAGAAATATTGCTGCACACGATAGTATGATTGTTCTCTCTATTATTTTCAATTGAATCTCTCCATTTAGACTAAGGTAATAACATTTAGATTGATCTTTCTGTCTATGAAAGGGTTGAATTTTGAGTAGCTATTTTACAACATCTACAAAATCTCAATAACTTGTCCTGTTTTAAAAGATTGTAATTTTTTTTTAAAACGGTTTTGAGAATGTTAAATCCTTTTGCGCCATTACAATGGCAAGAATACATACGGTCAATCTCTTTTCATTTAATGTATTACCAATGGAGATAACTTCTTCTCTTGGCTTTCCTAAAGTGTTAACTATGGGTAGACCAATTAAATGAAATCCCACAATTATTGTGTTGATAGTCTTATTTGGAAATTTTTCAGTTATAGTTTTAGTTATATTTACAATTCCATGATGACTACAACCGCTAAATAGTACTAACTCATTTTTGTTTTCAATCACTAACACGATTTCATGATTAAAATCATCTAATTCCTTCTTATCCCCTTTATAAAGGTTTTTCGTATATTCATTCGTGGGTTCTAAATGAATAATATGAATGCCCTTTGTAAGTTCTATATCATCGTAAATAAACTTTAAACGAAATTTTTTATTGTACCTTTTGCTCCTACATTATGATAATAAGGTCCAATTTTTATCCAATGTGATTCTAAGGCATTCGCAGACAAATAAATGGGAGCATGCCTATTTACTTCATCCAAATAACTTAATCCTCCAATATGATCAGAATGCCCATGTGAAATAATTACTGCATTTGCTCTGTTTAAATCGATACCTAATGCTTGTGCATTTTTATATACAAGTGATCCGGGCCTAAATCAAAAATTATGTTCATTTGTTCGGTTTCTATAAACAATGATAAGCCATGTTTTGCTGTTAAATTTTTATCTAACTTCGAATTTTCGAGGATAGCAGTAACTTTCAAAAAAACTAATTTCTAATGAAAATTAATCAATCATGAATGCTAGACATATTAATTTAGTATATTGTTGTAACTCTTTAATTTTGATAAATGGAGAATATTTTAAGATTATCTGCTTTATTTTACCATATAAATGGTTATTACCTTTCTTTATTAACTGAGGGGGTTAGCTTTATTTACTCTTACTACGAAAACATTTTGTTGTGACAAATACTTCCTTTTAATCTATGATTAAAAGAAAAGGGGGAAAATGTATGACACAAGCAACTCAAGTAGTAACGATCCAAAACAATGATATTGTTCAATTTGAACAAGACATTAATAACGCTTTATTAGATTTAAACGATTATTTAATAGTTGATATAAAATATAATACGTTATATATAGGGGAGCATAATGTTATACATTCAGCTTTAATAATATATAAATAATGGATTCAAAGAGGGGGCTATAACATGTCAAAAATATACTGGGTATCTATTGCTAAAAAAACAGATGAATTTGAAGTGAAACAGAATGTCATTGAAAAAATATTTGCGAAGAAATCAGAGTTAAAGGATTTTCTAGAAAAAGAAGGCTATTGTAAGGCAGCAAGAAATCAATATATTAAAATCGAGAACGAATTGATATACGAAGCGGCCGTTGAAAAGGTAAAAATGAAATAATATTTTAAAAGTTTACCCGCGGGTGACAGGGAACTACCCGCGGAAAAAAGGTAAATATTCGCGATTGAGAAAATGCCAAGTAGCCTAAAATTTATTGTCTATGGATCATGACAATTTCATTTTTGAAATAATGATAAAAGAAATTGCCTATCTTCTGGGAAAGATAATGTTAAATTGAGTATTTCTTCTTTTGATTTCCAAGCAATCTCATAAATTAATTCATCGGGGTCATGTATCATCATTTGTCCACCGGTAATAGTTGTCTCAAAATAACGAACTTCTACTGCATCATTATTTTTATGTAACACTTCTCTGACGATGTCTACTACATATCCTGTTTCTTCATACACTTCACGAATACAACATCTCTCAAAATTTTCATTAGCTTCTTTTCCTCCTGATGGTACTGCCCATGTCTTTGCTTCTTCTTTCGTACCTTGCAAAACCATTAATAATTGATTGTCTTCGTTTAAACAAATTCCAGCAGCTCCTTGCCATTTAACCAATATCAAAACCTCCAATCTATTTACGCTGTTTAATAATAATTTTAACGTATTATAGTTATTTATTGGGTGCTGAAGCTGACATTTATTTAAAGTGTATGTCATGTGAAAAAGTTGATTGCAGTTCCGGCTGGGCGACTCCTCGAACGCCCCCAGGAAAGCACCCAGCCGGAACGGAAATCAACCCCACGCTATGGTGGGAGATAAGCCAATAAAAAAAGCTTTCATTTTAACCAGTCCAAAGTTAGCATAAAAAGACAGGAATAACTAATTTTGATGTTTTATGCTATAAGCAAGGAGTGAGGGCACATGAGTTGGATTGAGTCGATTCAAAAAGCAATTAATTACATCGAGGAGCATTTATTAGATGACATCACAATGGAACAAATCGCACGAGAGGTAAATTCTTCGATCTTTCATTTTCAACGGACTTTCTCGATTTTAACGGATATGTCTATTGCAGATTATATTAGACGGAGAAGGTTAACATTAGCGGCACAGGAGTTGATAAATACAGAGCAGAAAGTAATCGATCTCGCCTACAAATATGGCTACGACTCTCCTGAAGCTTTCACAAAGGCATTTCGCAAGCAGCATCACGTAACGCCGAGTGAAGCAAGAAAGAAGCAAGGACAACTACAATCATACAACCGCCTGGTTATCCAGGTGAGCCTGAAGGGAGCAGAACCAATGAAGTATAAAATCGTAGAAAAAGAAAAGTTTCAAGTGGTCGGAGTAAAAAGAACGTATAATTGTCAAAATGGTGAGAATACGAGAGAAATCCCTAAATTTTGGGATGAGATTAACAGCAAGGGAATGGATCATCAATTATTTTCATTAAATAATGGAGAAATTAAAGGGGTGCTTGGCGTCTGTGCACCAAATGCCAGCGAACAAAAAAATGGTTTTATTGATTATTGGATTGCAACGGATCATAAGGGGAATGTTCCAGAAGAACTAAATGCAATGGAAGTTCCAGCATCAAAATGGGTTGTGTTTGAAGTACATGGCCCTATGCCGGATGCTATGCAAAAAACTTGGAAACAAATTTACTCTGAATGGTTCCCATCTAATCCGTACGAGCCTAAGGGGACAGCTGAGCTGGAAGTTTACTCGGACGAAGATCCATTTAGTCCTGACCTTTATTCTGAAATTTGGATTCCGATTAAGTAATAGAAATGAAATAGCCAAGAATGTTCGTAGATAACATTCTTGGCTTATCATTTTTTACACTTATTATTTACTGAAAGAGTAAATGTTTATGTCATAAAAAGATTCTTTTGATTCTTCATATTCTTGAAATGTTCCTTCAAACGTAAAATTCAATTTCTCTACTACTTTTATAGAATTACTATTACCAGGCTCTATTTTTGCTACAATTTTAGTGATGCTTAAAGTAGAGAACGCGTAATCTATCAAAGCGGAAATACATTCGGGCGCATAGCCATTTCCCCAATGTGCTTTAGCAAGATCATAGCCTATTTCTGCAGTAGCTCCTTCTAGGTCAAATGAATTGAATCCACAAGAGCCGATAATCTCATTGGATTCCTTCTCAATAATTGAAAAACGAATAGCCCTATGGTCCTCAGCCAATTGATCAAAAAGCTCAATCATTTCCTTGGCTTGTTCTTCATGGGTGAAATTGGCGATATTCATAAACTTCGTCACATCGGGATCTGACCAAATATTAAATAGACTATGTGCATCAGCCTTCTTCATTTTTCTTAAATATAATCTTTTGGTGTTAATTTGTTCAATCAATACTTTTACCTCCAATTGTTTAACTTCTTTAAGCCGAAGTCTCCCACCTCAATAGGTGGAGAGATGAATGCAGATTAAAGCTACTTTTCAGCGGGTGTTCAAACACCTGCTGAAAGAAGTTAAAGCCTCCGGCGGATGTCACGGAATCGGAAAGGAGTTCTTAGGGGATGTTAGCCTAAGAACACCGCTTCCATGCGATAACGGCTAACTGACCTGCATCGTGCAGGCCTAACCACAAAGCCGATTCCGGACGCAATTATGCTGAGGCATAATTGATTTAAGTTTGGATGAAAAATATTGCTATCTGCGCATAATTCAGTCCCTTCAAATTTCATGTATCTATTATACAATAATTGTAGTAATTGTTAAAATGTTATACCGCATGAAGAGATACAAATGAATAGGGGGAAAGATAATGATTAAAGTGACGGTCGAGAATTATTCGATTATCAAAGAAACAATAGAAAGGGCGCCAACATTTGTCTACAGTATTCTAGATCAAATAATAGAAGGTGCTGTCTATGCCGACAATGAAAGCATTCATTCACTATTGTTTCAAACCAAATCAGGAATATACTATGTTTATGGGGATCCATCCAGCAAGAAAGTTATAAGTAAACTCGCGGCGTTACTACAAGAATCGATTGAGGAAAGTAAACGTTTCACATTATTTAGTTATTCTGATGAATGGAGCGCAAAAATCGAGCAACGACTAAATGATAATGTCTATAAATTAGAAAGATACAATTTTAGCTTTGATATAAATGCTTTTAACAATAGAGAAAAACGAGATTCGCTTGACTATGAATGCATTAAAATCAAGCAACCTCAAATTGATCGTTGTTTAGAATTTGACAATCAATATTATGAGGAATACTGGGATTCTACCGATAATTTTCTAGAAAAAGGCGTTGGCTTTTGTCTTCAGCATGAAAATAAGATCATTAGCGAAGCAGTTTCTATTTTTAAATCTCATCAATTTGCAGAGATTGATATAATAACTGATACCAATTATAGAGGAAAAGGATTAGCAAGCTTCATTGCAGAAAAATTTCTTGATGATTGCCTTTTAAATGATTTACAACCTTGTTGGGATTGTGATATTGATAACTATGGGTCATATCATTTAGGCGTTAAGTTAGGCTTTACTAACCCAGTAAAATATACAGTTTTCTATAAAAGCACAATAAATCAGCTCACGATGTAAAAAATATCGTGAGCTTTCTTGATGGCTTAAAAGAACCTGTTACGCATTTCGAAGATATTATAAAACAATCTAGCATCTCTAGCCATTTTATTATTAGCATTCATTTGAGGTCGTAAGCAATTTTGGAACATTTCATCGCAATATCTTGTTCTACCATATCGAGCATAACATTCGTCGTGTAATTTGCAGCATGAATCTACAGCATTGGTAGGTCTACCTGGGCCTGAACACCCTGGTCCACAGTAATTATAACCAGGGTAGCAAAAACCAAATTTACGGTGTCTAAACATCATCGAGTCTCCTTTTTTTAAAGAAATAATTGTTACTATAAAATATGGAATTATTACTGTTAGAAGGAGATTAAAGACTAATGTAAATAAAAAAAGGGAATAAATGATGAGACAAATCTATAAATGTAAGGTTCTTGTAAGCTTTTGAAAAAACTACTGTAAGGATGGAAAGCTATGATAGCCATATACAGTAAAGTTTGAAAGAAAAGGAGTTTTAAAGAATGAATCCATCCGTACCTCAAAAAGAAAGAATCGTATCCTTAGACATTATTCGTGGACTAGCGTTATTTGGCATTTTGTTTATAAATGTAGCGGCCTACCAGGTAATAGTGGAGGGAGGACCGATGCCCGACTATAGTGGAGTTAATGGCATTATTAATACACTTATCGATATTTTTATTCAGAAGAAATTCTTTTCGATTTTTTCATTCCTCTTTGGTGTAGGTTTTTATATTTTTGCTTCACGTGCAGAAGCGCGTGGGGATAAGCCAAGATGGCGTTTTGCAAGACGTTTATTAGCTTTATTATTAATTGGCATTGTCCATATGTTTATTTTCTGGGGATCAATTCTAGCTATTTATGCAGTAATAGGTTTATTACTTATACCTTTTTATCATGCAAAGATTTCAACAATTAGTAAATGGCTATTTGCCATTATTACTGTTCATATCCTGTGCATTCTTGGACAAATATTGTTGCCAAATCAAGAAGCTCTTTCAACTGTTTTTGGTTTATTAGGAAATGATGCTATTACTATTTTTATCATGTTTTTAACTGGTTTTTTAGTAGCAAAAGCTGATTGGATTAGTCATGTAAGTGAATACTTAAAACAAATAAAGTGGATTCAATTTGTTACCTTCCCATTTTTTATAGGTATCTCGCTTTGGATTTGGTTTGCCTCTAAAGGAGAAAATCAAAATCTACAATTAATTATTGGTTTAGGTGTAATTCCGACAACCTATTTTTATTTAACTTGTCTATTTGTTTTGTTTGAGAATAAGAAAATTGCAAAGCTACTTAAGCCAATTGGACGAGTTGGGCAAATGGCATTTACAAACTATTTAGCTCAAAGCTTTATTGGCCTAGCTATTATGTCTTCAATGGGGCTTGAAGTTGTTTCGCCTTCTGATGCTGTAATCATTGCAACCATCACTTTTGTCATTCAAATTATCTTTAGTGTCATCTGGTTCAAATTCTTTAAAATGGGACCATTTGAAAAGCTTTGGCGTTTTATGACATACGGAAGAAAAGCAGTACCGAATAAATAAATATTTTGCGCGAAACTCCCTGATGATGAATGATTTCAATCCATCAGGGAGTTTTTAGTGCAATAATATGTATGAATTTGTAAAAAATGAAACCTAAAGAAGTAAACATCCGTAAATTAAGTATCTATATAAAGGAGAAATATAATATGGCAAAACAAATGAAAAAATATATAGCAGTCACAACTGCGTCATTTATGGCTATGCAATTAGCCGCGTGTGGGAATACAGAAAGTCAAACTGTCGAGGAATCCTCTGCATCTTCAGCTGGTACAAATAATGTAACGGAAGAAAACAACACAGCAACAGCTAGTGATGATTTACAAAGTGTATATGACAGTGACATGGCAAGTGCATGTGATGAATGGAAAGAAAGTGATGATGGTTCCTTCGAATGTTTAGATGAAAATTCGCCACATTATGCACATCATTTCTTTAATGGACTTATGTATGCAACTACCGGAGCATTGATTGGAAGTGCCATTTATAAAAGTCGCAATCTAAAAAATGGTACAGATAGAGAGGATAGAGGTGGCGGTTCAGCAGTGCCACGTACGACTCAAAGTAATACTAGCGAAAGCAAAAATACAAATGGAATTACGACGAACGGCTCTCAAAATTCGTCTGGCACAACATCTAACAGTTCAAATAACTCAACAACAAATAGCTCTAATTCAAATACAAACGAGTCCAACTCTTATTCGAGTAGCAAGCGTTCATTCTCAAATAGTTCAGATTCATCTTCGAATAGTTCTTATTCAAATCACTCATCATCCAGTACTGGGAAATCAGGCTTTGGTTCAGGTGGTGCCTCTCGAGGTGGCTCTTCATCTTCTTAAAAGGAGAAATCAATATGGACAATTATTTTCAACAACGCCAAACATTTTATTCTCAATTTCCTGATTTTTTTCCTGACTTTGAGAACCTAGAGTATGCCTTATATGATGTACTGGATTTACCTAAAGAGAAAATCGATGAAATTAACTACGCATCTACTATACTCTGGAAAATATTTTTGAAGGTTGGTAAACAATTTAAACATTTATCGGATGAACAACTTTTAGCACTGGGCATTCGTTCTGAAATGCTGCCATATATCCAATTAGATTATTTACAGCAACAATCGGTACTGGCACGCTTCGATTTTATTTGTACAGAGGACGGACAAATAAAGTGTCTTGAATTAAATGGTGAAACGCCATTTCTTGTCCAAGAAACATTTGAGATCAATAAAGCGCTTTGTCAGCATTTAGGATTTGATAGTCCGAATGATGTTTCGGCATTACAGAAAACCTTGTCTAGTGCACTCTTTGCAGCTATGCATTATGTAAACGATTTGAAAAAACCTAAAATCGTCATCACAGGGAAAACGGCAGCGGAAGATTATGAGGAATACTGCCAAGTACAGTTTTTAAAGAAATGTATACCTTTTGATGTAGAATATGTACCTATAGAAGAGCTAATCATTTTCTCTAGTAATACGGCTAATATAGCTCGAGGACTTTATACGCCTACGATGGAGAAAATTGATATTTTATATCGCCCAGCACACCCAGTAGAGTTTTTAATAGATGATGTGTCTTCCGACGGTGAGCGTATTGGTCTACATTTATTGGAACTTGTAAAAGATGGTCAGCTTGCTATTATCAACGCACCAGCAGCATATGTACTGCAATCGAAAATTTTATTATGGCTGATTTGGGAAAGAAAAAATGATCCGCTTCTTTTTAATGCAGAAGAGCGAGCGGTCATTCAGAAATATATGCTACCAACATATCTTTCAAGAGAGCCATTTGTTCAGGAAAATTTGCCGTTTGTAAAGAAACCTGTCTATTCACGGGAAGGGAATACTGTAGAAATTTATGCAGGAGATGGTACGAAAACGAATGCCTCTGCGCATACCCATTATGATGATAATTTGTTTATTTATCAGCAATATGTAGAAATGCCTTCTATAACGATTAAGCTTAAAGAAGGATTACAAACAAAGAAATGGTTAATCGGCTCATTTATCGCTGATAATCGTGCGTGTGGCTTATCTTGTAGAGTAGGCAATCAAATTACAGAATGGGATTCTCACTGGTTAGCCGTTGGATATAGGGAAGAAAGCTAAATCAAAATCGGCGAAACTCTATAGAAAGTTTCGCCGATAATTATATCTTTATCTTTACTCATTCCAGCCTTTGCAAACATCCACCCATTCTTGATATGGAGTATAGGCTTCTAATTCAGAAATAGTAAGTTCAATGGCAGAGTTACTGCTACCACATGCAGGGAATACTGTTGTGAAGCGTTTGAGTGATTCATCTAAATAAATAGCAACGCCCTCATTCACGCCAAAAGGACACACACCACCTACATCATGTCCGATCTTTTCGAGTACTTCATCTTTCCCAAGCATCTTTGCCTTTGTACCAAAGACAGCTTTATATTTTGCATTGTCGACTTTGGCATCGCCTGCAGCAACAATTAATATCGCTCCATCGTTTACGAGAAACGATAAGGATTTCGCAATGCGTTCTGGCTCGCATCCGAGTGCCTGTGCTGCCAGTTCAACAGTCGCCGAGCTTTCGTTTAGCTCCTGTATTTTGTGTTCCGCATTCCATTGCGCTAAATGCTTACGTACTTTTTCAATTGCCATATGTAAAACCTCCTTACAATAATACCTTTTATTTTAACATAATTTTCTGAATACATCGTTGTTTACCTTACTGATTAACCTTTGTTATGTATCAGTAGAAAATGACTGAATAATTTGCTATACTAATAGCACAATCAAATATGAAAGTTTTCTAGGGTTCCGTAGCAAATGCTAGTCTGGTCCGAGAGAAAACCACAAAATTGATTTTGTGACACGGAAGGATAAAAGCCTGGGAGATACTGTTTACAACAGTGTTTCTTAGGCTTTTTTTATTTGGCTACTGAGGGAATGGAGTTTAGTTCAGGGGGAGAGAGCGTGAAGTGATTGGGTATCCTGAAGAAGTAATCAGTTAGGTCAGAAAATTGCTCAACATCCGTGTTTAACAATAAAATGGAGGAATTCGCAATGAACAAACAATGGTTAAGTGTCGTAATTGCTGCTTTTTTTGAAGTTGGCTGGGTTATAGGTTTGAAGCATGCAGGAAGCGTATTTGAATGGATTGGTACTGCTATTGCAATTTTTATTAGCTTTTATTTACTAATTAAGGCTGGTGAAAGCTTACCGGTCGGTACAGTTTATGCAGTATTCGTAGGCTTGGGGACAGCGGGCACTGTGTGTGCAGATAGCTTACTGTTCGGAGAACCATGGAAATTAGCCAAAATTTTATGTATCGTCGTTTTACTTGCAGGGGTCGTCGGTTTAAAGCTTGTGACCGGGGAGCCTAAAGAGAAAGAGGTGAATGAATAATGGCGTGGATTGCATTAGTAGTTGCGGGGCTATGTGAGATGCTGGGTGTTTATATGATTAGTAAATATAATGATACTAAAAGTATTAAAAATTTAGTGATATTAATTTTAGTTTTTACCTTGAGCTTTGCTGGTCTTGCCTATGCGATGGAAACATTGCCAATGGGAACAGCATATGCCATTTGGACAGGAATTGGAGCGGCGGGTGGTGCAATACTCGGGATGTTATTTTTCAATGAATCTAAGGATTGGAGACGTATTGTTTGCATTACGCTTGTTTTAGGGGCAGCGATTTCTTTGAAATTATTATCTTAGTTAATGGATTAAATAGTCACCCTGCATCGGTTTAATTGTTGTGGGGTGGCTTTTTTATCCGTACTTAAACACGAAAATTGGCTAATGATTTAAAAAGAAATAATAAGTATTTAAATATTATGTATTATTTGTTAAAATAAGGATAATTAGGTGGGCTTTGAAATTTATTTTATAGGTGTTAATTATTCGTATTCTGTTCTTTACGGGGAAAGATTTCTATAGAGTAGCCTTAATGTTCTTCAAATAAGATGAGATAAACTTTTAAAAAAAGACAGACAACCTTTCGTCAGTTGTCCGTCCGTTTTTAAAAATTATTTTTTTACATCCTTCGTCCATTCAGCAACTTTGTCTGGATTAGCTTCAACCCAATCTTTAGCAGCTTGTTTTGGGTCTTTGCCATCCATAACTTCAAGCATAACGCTCTCTAAGTCTTCTGAAGTCCAATGGAAGTTATCTAGTACAGAATATACATCGGGGTTATCTTCTTTTAACCCTTTACGAGCGAAAGTATTAATTGTTTCTTCTCCACCAAAAATTTCTTTTGGATCTTCTAAATATTTAAGGTCATATTTAGCGAATTTCCAGTGAGGAGACCAGCCAGTCACGATGATGTCTTCTTTATTTTTAATTGCTTTAGCAAGAGAAGTTGTCATAGCACCAGATGAAGATGTTATTAGATTCCAATCTGCTAAGTTATCATATTCATCTAAAGCTTTTTCTGTAGCAGCAGTAATTCCTGCACCAGGCTCGATACCCGTAATTGTGTGATCTGCTTGATTTTTTAAATCTTCAATCGAATTAACGTCCATATAGCTTGGCACTACTAGACCTATTTTTGCACCAGCAAGGTTTTCGCCTAGCTCATCAAGATCATTCTTATATTTTTTGTACTGTTCTCCATGAGTATTTGGTAACCAAGCAGCTACCATACCATCTGCGTCACCTTTTGAAACAGCCTCCCACATAATTGCATTATCGAGTGGTGTTAATGTTACATTGTAACCTAAATCCTCTAGTACCTGCCCAACTACATTAGTGGAAGCAATTTCTGTATCCCATTCAACGTAGGCTAGATTGACGTCCTTTGAGTTACCATCGCTCTTACTTGAATCATCACCACTACATGCAGCTAGCAAAAAGCCAAGCCCTAAAGCCATTCCTAATTTAGTTAAAGTTTTCAGTTTCATCGAATCTTCCTTTCATATATTAATAACGTAAATCTTAGCTATGAAAATGAAAAAACTAAGACTTTACTAATAAATTCCTTGTTTTTCTATACGGTTTTCTTCTTATTAAAGCTTTGCGTTAAGCGGTCTATAACAATGGCAAAAATAACAAGACCTAGACCTGCAACGAAGCCATTTCCGACCTGTGTACGTTGAAGTGCGGTTAATACTTCGCGTCCTAGACCAGGTGCACCAATCATTGAAGCAGTTACAACCATTGAAAGAGATAGCATAACAGTTTGGTTAATCCCTGCCATTATAGTTGATTTGGCAAGAGGTATTTCAACTTTAAATAGTTTTTGTCTTGAGGTACTACCATATGAATCTGCAGCTTCTACCAATTCTTTTGGTACTTGGCGAATTCCTAGGTTCGTCATACGTACAGTAGGTGGTAAGGCAAAAATAACGGATGCAAATACGCCAGGTACTATTCCGATACCAAAGAAGGCAACGGCAGGAATCAAGTACACGAAGCCAGGCATTGTTTGCATGAAATCGAGTATCGGCTTAATCACATTTTCAGCTACTGTTGACTTGGACATTAAAATGCCAAGTGGAATACCTAAAATGATTGAGATGATACTTGAGAAGAGCACGAGCGTAGTCGTTTCCATAAGTTGTGTCCATAAACCTTGATTATAGATAAATAACAAACCAATTAATGAAAACGTTGCGAGCCCGAATTTTTTGCCGGTAACGAAAAAGGCAAAAATGACTACAAGTAAAATAAGAATAATCGGGGGAATGCTAACTAATAAATCAGTGACCTGATTCATGAGTAGTTTTCCATTTTTTTGAATCAAGTTAAAAAACAGTGAAAAATTACTCGTCAACCAGTCCATAACTGATTCTACCCACGTTCCTACGGGTATAGCTGGGATATTGTCTAAAAAATTATTCATCTGCATCTACCTCCTCATCGCTAGTCGAAAGTGCTTCGATGACAACGCCCCGGATGAGAACACCGAGTAAGCGCTCATCTTTTACAACTGCAATAGGAGTAGGTGAATTATGAATCATGCCTAAAATATCCTGTAAAAGCATATCTGGTGGAACATTCAATATTTCGGATTGAACAATTGAATGTACCGTTTGTTCTTGTCTTTTAGCTGCAGCCCGTGCGTCGTCAGCGGTAATAAAGCCTTTCAAATGTCGATTTTTGTCAACAGCCATTAGTAAACTAACCGTTTCTTCGCGCATTCGTTTAAGTGCTACGGTCGGTCCATCTACATCTACATTGACATATACAGGTCGAACCATTGCATTTTCAGCTGTTAATACTTTAGAGCGATCGACGTCTTCTACGAAGGTTTTAACATAATCATTTGCGGGATTTGTTAAAATTTCTTCTCCAGTACCAATTTGAATGATTGAGCCATCTTTCATAATAGCGATACGATCACCAATACGTAATGCTTCATTCAAATCGTGCGTGATAAATATAATTGTTTTTTTCACTGTGCTTTGTAAATCGAGTAGCTCATCTTGCATTTCTTTACGAATTAATGGATCGAGTGCAGAAAAGGCCTCATCCATTAGTAATATTTCAGGGTCGTTTGCGAGGGCACGTGCTAATCCAACACGCTGTTGCATACCACCTGATAATTGATTCGGATATTGGTCTTTATAAGCAAGTAAGCCTGCATTTTCGAGAGCCTGCTCTGCTTTCGCTTGTCGTTCTTCTTTTGAGACGCCTCTAATTTCAAGGCCATATTCAGTGTTTTGAAGAAGTGTACGATGGGGGAATAAACCGAAGTTTTGAAAGACCATACTCATTTTATTTCTTCTTACATTTCGTAAACTCTCTTTGCCCATTTTAGAAATATTTTCTCCGTCGATATAAATATTTCCGCTTGTAGGCTCGATAAGTCGATTTAAAAGTCGGATAAGCGTTGACTTCCCACTCCCTGATAGTCCCATAATAACGAAGATTTCACCTTCATTTACTGTAAAACTTGCATCGTATACACCAACAGTTGCCCCTGTTTCTTTTAAGATATCAGTCTTGCTTTTTTGTTGCTTGACGAGTTCTAATGCTTGGGGAATATGTTTCCCGAAAACTTTAGAAACATGCTCCACTTTTATTTTTTCCAATAGAACCATTCCTTTCGTAGATCAATTTCGCCTTGGCGTAAATGGCTTGCTTCACTTACGCACAGATAATTTGCCACCGTACGTGACATTCTTAAGGCTTAGTTCTTCTAGTACAGTAGGCGTTTGGACACCCACTGAATGAAGATAAATACTATTTGAGGATAATGATACCCAAATATAAACAAGTAACAACCTAACCCTAACAAAGAGTTGTTACTTTTGTCAAATCGACAAAATAGAAAAAATCCGCTTAAACGCTGTTATATCAGCGTTTAAGCGGATTTTAATTTGGGTATAAAAAGCTCTGAACTCGAGCGAAACTTTCATCATTACCTATAAAGTAAACGATATCTCCTTCTTCCAATGACACATATGGACCAGGTGATAGTAATAGTTCATTTTTACGACGAATTCCGACAATCGTGCTAGATGTATTTTGCCAAAAATTCAATTCCTGAACGGTTTGGTGGATACAAGGGCTTTCAGCTGTCATCTCTAATTGATATGGGATAAATGGATTGACGGATCGGAAATGTTCAGTTCGACTAATAAGTTGTTTAGTCTTATCCTGTAGATTTATTAATTCTTGGTGTTGCTTCTGAATGCTAGTCATAAGCTCATGTTGTAGTTCATGGACAGATTGAACATCCTGGAATTGTCGGACAAAAGATGCAGCCTTTTCATAGGAGATGATAATAACCCCACTACCTTTAGTCGCCTCCACAATTTCCAAGTCTTGCAAAACGGCAATCGCTCTTCTAGCAGTTTCCGAAGAGACATTATATTGGCTAGCTAGAGACGATCTTGCGTAAATTTTATCGCCAATTCTATATTTTCTTTCCACGATTTTTGAGGCTAGGTCGACAGCTATTTGTTGGTATTTTGGCTGCTTCACCTGAACATTTTTTTCAAATTGCATTCTTAACTTCCTTTCGTCATTACAGTTACCACAGCTTATTATAGACTAGCCTGCACAGAAAAAATAGCACCTCCATAAGCTATTAGTATATGATTACAACGTAATGTAGCAGTTTTTGTTTCTACTTAATTTTTGTAAATAGAATAGGAGCTGTAGTTTGACAGTTGTTAGTTATTATTGTAAACTAAGTTACGTAATGTAAGCGTTGTGAAAATACAAGTGCTCAGTTAGTAAATGAACTAGCTGTTTAACAATAGAAGGTTGGAGAAAATATGACAATTACTACTAAAGTTTTGGACATAGTGAAAGACAAAATGACGATCGTGAAACAATCTGAATCTGAAAGTATTTGCCTAGTTGGTCCAGTAAAATTACCGGTAAAACAGGGTGGATTTTCTACGACATTTCAGTGGTATAACTGGTTAAAAGTAGGAGAGAATCAATCGAAAGAAGAAATCATTGATGGATTAGCATCTGCAAATTTAGCTTTTTTACAGCAGTCATCAGTGCTTGTTTATGGAGATTTTGCACATGCAGAGAATGCTTTAATTCGTATGCATAGCATTTGTCATACAGGTGATATTTTTGGAAGCCAGCGCTGTGATTGTGGCTATCAATTACACGAATCGATGAAAATGATCGTGGAACATGGCTGCGGTGCTATTTTCTATTTAGCAGATCATGAAGGTCGTGGTATCGGGCTATTCTCGAAATCGCTCGCTTATTTATTACAAGAAGAGGGGTTAGATACAGTTGAAGCAAACCATGCTCTTGGCTTCCCGGACGATACTCGTTCTTATGAAGAAGCCATTACTGTGTTAGCTGCACTCCGCTCAAAGCCAGTTACACTGATTACCAATAATCCGAAGAAGCTTGCCGCGTTACAGGCGCATGGTTTAGCAGCAGAAGGACATGTCCCATTATGGGGAGGATTAACGGAAACAAATCGTTTTTATTTAGACACGAAAGTAGAGAAATCTGGACATTTGCGCGAAGAGAAGTGAATGGAGGAATGACGATGACAACAGATGAAAAATATATGCAGCTAGCACTTGATTTAGCTGCTAGTGCAAAAGGAAATACGAATCCCAATCCATTAGTAGGCGCTGTAATCGTCAAGGATGGTGTAATTGTTGGAACAGGTTTACACAGAAAAGCAGGTGAACCACATGCAGAGGTGCATGCATTCCGTATGGCTGGAGAACATGCTAAAGGTGCTACACTTTATGTAACTCTTGAGCCATGTTCGCATTATGGAAAAACACCTCCTTGTGCAAGTTTAGTGAAGGAATCTGCAGTTAGTCGTGTTGTTGTAGCGATGCAAGATCCAAATCCGGCTGTTGCTGGACGTGGTATTCAACTGTTACGAGATGCGGGCATTGAGGTAGAGGTCGGTGTTTTAGAAGCACAAGCTCGCCGTATAAATGAACGTTTTATTCATAATATGCTAACAAAACGACCATTTATTATTTCGAAATATGCGATGACTTTAGACGGGAAAATAGCAGCTCATACAGGACATTCCAAGTGGGTAACTGGTGAGGCGGCGCGTGAGGATGTTCATCGTATTCGTCATGAAGTGGATGGCATTTTAGTTGGGGTTGGAACTGTTTTAGCTGACAATCCATCCTTAACGACAAGATTAAAAGAAGATTACGGAAAAAATCCAGTACGCATTATTATGGATAGCTCACTTCGTACACCGGCCCATGCCAATGTCCTAAATGTAGAAGAAGCGAAAACAATTATTGTATGTAGTGAAAATGTTAATCCAGAAAAAATAACAGCATTTGAGGAAAAAGGCGTGACTGTATTGCCAGTTCGCCATGAATCTGAGGGGCTTGTTGTTGATGATATGCTTGAAAAACTATATCAATATGGCATTACGGATATTTTAGTAGAGGGTGGAAGTACGATAAACGCTTCATTTTTGCAGCAAGGTGCTATTAACAAATATGTAATTTACATAGCGCCAAAGGTTCTCGGTGGTCGTTTATCTTTAACACCGATTGCTGGTCACAATCCAACTTCTATGGATGAATCGTGGGATGTAGAATTTGCTTCGTTTGAGCAGGTTGGGCAAGATTTACGTATCATTGCTTATCCAAAGATAGGTGAGGAAAAGTGAATTATCAAGCAGATGTTTGTATTGTAGGGGCTGGGCCAGGTGGAGTACTTCTTTCGCACTTACTAGCGAAAAAAGGTCTTTCTGTAATCCTACTGGAAAAAAACGTAGCACTGGGGCAGGCATTTCGCGGTGAGCATTTAAATGAAGAGGGTGAGGCAGTTTTAAAAAGTCATCAACTTTTTGAAGCGGTCGAGGCACTCGGTTTATTACGTATGAGAAAGCTTGAATATTACACAGAAGGTAGAGCATTTAAAACTATTTTTCCTGATGAAGCTGTAGGACATTTAGGAATTCATGTGCCGCAAGCAAATTTATTAAAGGGAATTTTACAAGAAACACAGCATCCGCACTTTTCATGTTTCTTAAATACGAAGGTGACGCAGCTCATAGTTGATTCTTTTGGCAGATATATAGGTGTCATTGCAACAAAAAATGGGGAAACAATAGAAATAAATAGTCAGTTAATTATCGGTGCTGACGGTCGTTACTCTACAATTCGCAAGCAAGCGCACATTGAAAGTCAAAAGCATAAGCATGGTTTTGATTTATTATGGGCAAAAATTCCTGCACCTCACGGATGGGAGCCGTCGATAAAAATGGCTTTAATCGGTGATAAACAGCTATCATTATTTACGCAGGTAGGTGGGTTTATTCAAATCGGCTGGAATATTGAACAAGGAAGTTTTCCTCACCTTAGAAAAAATGCATTTACACCATTTATCCAACAGCTTTCAGAGCAATTTCCGGAACTATCCGATACTGTTAACGAACATATTCGATCTTGGCAAGATTTTGTATTGCTTGACGTATTCAGTAGTCATTGTAACTGCTGGGGGACAAAAGGGCTTGTGCTATTAGGGGATGCTGTTCACACGATGACACCAACTGGGGCGTTTGGTCTCAATAGTGCACTCAAGGATGCAGATTGTCTTGCATCACTATTAAATAAAGATACGCTTGTTCATTTTAACGTACAAGAGTTTCAACAAATGCGCGAGCAAGCTATTGAGGAAGTATTAGCGACGCAAATTGAAAAAGAGCAAACATTTGCGACTAACTTCATTAACAAGGCTTCGTGAAGGGAAGAAAAACAAGATGAAATTTGGCTTTGATATAGATGACACACTCATCGATTTACGAGCACATGCCTTTAGGCTCTATAATAAAAAACTTAGTAAAAATGTTGCACTAGAAACATTTCAAGCTTTGAAAAGAGTTGAAATTCACGAACCTTTTGGATTAACAGATGCTGAAGGATCGGCAATGTGGAATAATTCATTAGAGGAAATTTATTTTACGGATTGTCCTTCTTTTGGGGGAGCACTCGAGACGCTTCAAGCTTTGGCACAGCAAGGACATGACATTTATTATATTACTTCACGTCCAAAACAGTATTGTGAGCAAACAAGAGCTTGGATGGAAGCGCAAGGTTTTCCAATCACAGAAGGTCATTTTTTCTGCGGAATGCAGGATATAGAAAAAGTGGCGATCATCAAAGAGCTAGCTTTAGATGTTTATGTGGATGATAAACCAGCTGTATTAGAAACACTGCAAGATGTGAAGACGAAAGTAATTTTAAAAAATCAATCCTATAATCAACATGTTGAACTGCCACGCTTAAAACATTGGCAAGTTTTTTTAGAATTAGTAAATAATTAAAGAAATAAACCCGAATAGAGGGCACTTAAAAAGTGAACCTATTCGGGTTTATTCTTTGTTTTAATCAATACAATCGCTTTTCGATTTCTAATGCAACGCTTTGAATCGTTTTAATTAATAAATTTTCATCGTAGTCACTGTAGCGTACTTCTGGTATAACGAGTGACACGGATGCGATGATTTGGTTGGAAGCGTTTAAAATCGGCGCAGATAAAGAACATGCTCCACGTACACGCTCACTATTGCTTCTCGCAAAGCGATGACTACGAATCTGCTGTAAATCCCCCCACAGCTGCTCTTTTGAAAGTATTGTCTGATCAGTTATAGATTCAAGAATAATATTCTGTACATATTCTTCAACATCTGTCATAAATGCGAGTAATATTTTAGATGATGCACCTGCATAAAGGGGAGAGGTGTCACCTACAAACATTTTCGTCGAAAGCGGATATGTTGAATCATAGTTTAAAATACATCGTCTTTCCAATCCGTCAATAATATTCATGGAAACACTTTCGCCTATTTCTTCGTTTAGCTTTTTTAAAATAGGGTCAGCGACAATAATAAGACTGGATTCTTCTTTTACTAAATTACCCAAATACAGAAGTGAATGCCCTAATTGATAGCGCTTAGTACGCTCATCTTTGTGAAGAAAGCCTTCGTACACAAAGGTAGAAACGAAGCGTTGTAAACTAGAAATGCTTATCCCTGTTTTTTTACTTAACTCAGTTAGGGAAAGGCTAGGCTCATCTTTTGAAAAAGCTTTTAGTACTTTAATAGCTTTGTGCAGCGATGACATTGTATAGTTTTTTTCGAAAATCTCTTGATTCATCCCGTCACCTACGTAATAAAATTTTCTTCGACATATGCCGGAGGATTTACCTTTATTAATACATTTTACCTCTATTATAGCGCAATTTTATTTTTGTAGAGAGGACTTTTGGAATTCGTTCGTATGTTCTCCAAGTATCGGTGGTGCTAATTTATATTGAATAGGTAAATTAGAGAACTTTATCGGGCTTTTGATGAATTTGATCGTACCGTATTGTTCGTGCTCTATTTCACCAATCATGTCGCGTGCAATAAATTGAGGTTGTTCTAGTGCTTCAGCAATGGTGTTCACACGACCACCTGGAATTTTGTATTGTTGTAATAGGGTAATCCATTCATCCCGGGTTTTTGTCATCGTAATGTCAGTAATCATTTGCACTATCTCCGCTTCATTTTGCTTGCGCATCGTATTTGTTAAAAAACGCGGATCATTAGCCCATTCTTCACGTTGCAACATCGTGCAAAACTTTTTAAATTGTCCATCTGTACCGACGCAAATCATTAATGGACCATCCTCACAGTGAAATACTTGATATGGCGCAACATTATTATGACGATTCCCTAGACGTTCTGAGATAAAGCCTGTATTTAAATATGCGCTTGCTACATTTGCTAAACTACTCATCTGAACGTCTAATAATGCTAAGTCGATAAATTGCCCTGTATTTGTTTGGTCACGCATTCGTAAAGCAGTTAAAATACTAATGACTACATAATTAGAGGTTAAAATATCTGCAATAGGGACACCGACTTTTGTTGCTTCTCCTTCAGCTGAGCCAGTAACATGCATTAAACCACTCATCGCTTGAATAACTGGATCGAAGCCTGGTTCATGCGCAAGAGGACCTGTTTGACCGAATCCTGTTACTGCGCAATATATGATTCTAGGATTCACTTTTCTTAATTCCTCATAGCTTAGTCCCATTCGTTCCATGTCACCCGTCTTAAAATTTTCGAGTATGACATCAGCATCTCTGACAAGTTCTTTAAGTTTTTCTCTGTCTTCTATTGTCTTTAAATCTAATGTAATCGATTTTTTATTGCGATTGGCACATAAATAATACGTACTTTGACCATTTACGAATGGCCCCCAATCACGCATACTATCAGAGCCATTTGGATGTTCTATGCGAATTACTTCTGCTCCTAGATCGGCCAACATCATGGATCCAGCAGGGGCAGCATAGACGCGAGATAAATCCAACACTCGAATATTTTCAAGAGGTTGCATTGTTCGTCCTCCTAAACATTTCATTTATAAACAGGCTTACGTTTTTCTACTACTGCGTTTACACCCTCTTTAAAATCATCTAGCTCTGTGACAATCGCCATTTGTGAAGAAATGTAATCAAGGGCAGTACGTAAATCCATCCGTTGACTTTGATACACAGCGCGCTTAATGAATTGCAATGTAGTAGTTGGACGACTCGCTAATTCCTTTGCGTAATTCAATGTGTATTCGTCAAGATCTTGGTCCTCTACAACAAATGTCACTACACCTTTGTCTTTTGCTTCATCAGCAGTTAATACACGAGCTGTCCAGAACATGTCTAATGCTTGGTCGATGCCGATTAATTTTGGTAAATAATAAGCACCACCGTCGCCCGGCACGATCGCAACGTTAATATAGCTTTCTGAGATCTTTGTAGATTTTGCAGCGATCCGAATATCGCACATTAAGGCCATATCAAGTCCTGCGCCCATTGCAAACCCATGTACTTGTGCAATAACGGGCTTATCAATTTCTTCAAGGAGAAGGGGGATACGCTGAATCTTTTTCCAAAGAGAATTTTTGCGTGCTAAACCTGTTGAAGAGATATCGTCCTCACTTTGGAAAAATCCTTCACCGGCTTGCATCGCTTTAATATCCCCACCAGCGCAAAATGATTTACCATTCCCTTTTACGATAACGACACGAATATCCTCTGAATCACGGACATTTTCAAGGGCTTCTATCCATTTAGAGATCATCTCTTCACTAAAAGCATTGTACGCTTCAGGTCTATTTAATGTAATAGTGGCAACATGGTCTTGCACTTCAAAAAGTAAATCAGTCATTAATAACACTCCTTATCATGTCATTAGTAGTTTTCAATTAATTTAAACTTTGTAACATTGCCGCCCTTATGCTTCTACGTTAAGAAGCGGTGAGCTTGCGCTGAACGAAGTTAAATATCCCCATAGGCTATCTCCGCTTTTTTCTAATAGTTGTGTTGCAACAACTTGAGTCCAATAAGAGGTGCTGGCTCCTTCATCGCGCCATGACCAAAGTCTGCGTGTAAATTGATGTAAACTATGTTCGTGTGTTGTACCAATTGCAGCGTGTACTTGATGCGCAATTGTTGTCACTGCTTGAATAATTTCTTCAAAACGAATGCAAGCGTAAGCAACCTCACTATTTTGACTGTTCATCTGAAGGGCTTCTGTAACATTATTAAATGCTGCAAGAGCAATCGCCGTTTCACCTGCTAAATTTACAATATGCTGTTGAACGAGCTGGAAGCGATGAATCGGTCGACCGAACTGCTCACGTTCTTTCGTATATTGAATAGTTAAGTCATTTATTTTATCGATCGCACCGGTCATCAGTGCTAATTGGAACGCAGAATTAAGTGTTGTTATAGTGTGTACCTTATCAGCAGGTAACACAGCGGATACTTGTGAAGCCGTAGCATGTTGGAATAATACGGTATCACGCGGTTCGCTTGCTAAATTCTTACCTAGCTTAATTTCAGCTTGGCTTAAATTTATTTCTACAAGATGTGTACCCTCCGTACTATTGGCAAGTGTCACTAGGTGTTTTGTATGACGTGCCCAAGGGACTTGAATCGCCTCTCCCGTTAATTTCCCATTTTCTAACGTAAAGGCTTGATTAGGGCATAGCATATACGTAGCCAAATCCTCAATGACTTGTAACTGCGTAAACTGCAATAAATAATTTGCAAATGTTGTTTCTATAAATGGAATCGGTGCAGCGTATTTTCCAGTTAAACGAACAATATTTAATAAATCCTCTATGTCGCCACCAGCACCGCCATTTCCTTCTGAAATAGCTACAGCAGTCATTCCATTTTCTTTAAACAGTTCCCAAAGTTCTGGTGCCCAATTACCTTGTTCCACTGTATCGACTAAATCTTTATCAACTTTTTCTTTTAACATACGCTCTACAACATCAACGATCATGTCTTTCATTTCACTCATTGTGCTATAACCCCTTTCGCTACAACGCCATACAGTACTTCTGAAGTTCCTCCTCGAATAGTAAAACCTGGTGCATGTAAAATAGATTCAGCCATAAAGCGATCAATTTTACGATGCGCGTCAAGTGTTGGATAAGTCTGTACGATTAAGCGTGTGATTTCAGGAATACTTTGCTCAAATTTCGTACCGAGAGCCTTCACAAGTGCTGCAGGAATAGATACATCATCACCATTACCGGATTCTAGAAGTTGAGCTACACCAATTGATAAATTACGTAAACCCCAAAGTCGAGCTACTATTTTAGACGCTTGCTGTAACCCTTCTAAATTATTTTGGCGCTTTAACTCTTGAATAAGCTCATCGATTAATGGGAAGGTACTCAATATTCGCTCTGGGCCACTGCGCTCAAACGCAAGTTCTGCTAATCCTTGAATCCAGCCATTACCAACCTCTCCAACAACCATATTGTCAGGTACAAAAACATTGTCAAAGAACACTTCGTTGTAATGATGTTCACCAGTTAAAAATTTGATGGGAACAACAGTTACACCTTCTGCATGTAAATCGACAATCAACTGACTGAGCCCAGCATGTTTATTTTTGCCATCGAAAGGACTAGTCCGTACTAAAGTAACCATATAATGGCAGAGATGTGCGTTACTCGTCCATATTTTCTGACCGTTGACAATCCATCCACCATCTACTTTTTCTGCACGTGTGCTGACCGAAGCGAGGTCAGAACCACTATTCGGTTCACTCAAACCTATGCCGAAGTAGCATTCACCTTTTACAATCTTCGGTAAGAAATAGTCACGTTGCTCTTCTGTTCCATAACGTAAAAGAAGGGGACCTGTTTGGCGATCAGCAAACCAATGTGCAGCAACTGGGGCACCAACGGCTAAAAATTCCTCTGTTAAAATGTATCGATCGATAGTACTTCTCTCTTGGCCGCCATATTTTTTAGGCCAAGTTAATCCAATCCAACCTTTTTGACCGATTAATTTAGAGAATTCAGGATCATCTCCACTGAGCCAAGAATCACATTTAGGCGTGAAGGTTCCTTTTGCTAATTCATCCTGTAAAAACGTTCGAACATCTAAGCGAAATTGCTCTTGCTCTTGTGTAAACTGCACAGTTGGTAAATGAAACAATTTGATTCACTCCTTAAATTTTACCGTAATGTGGTAATTATTATCGTATATGTGTATTTTATGATTACTAATATGTGTAGTCAATTACTTTTTGGAATTATTAGAAAATTTTATAGATGGAGTAAAGAAGTTTTATGACGTATCACCATACGACTTTTAGCTTTTGCTAATGAGCTATGTGTAAAAATAAAAATTTGATTAAAAAATGGAAAGTTACAGAATAAACATGTTACTATGTAGAAAATTCTGTTTTGGAGGTGTGGGGTATGCAATTGGCTATCGAAACTTCCCAAAAAATAATGCAAGTTTTATCACCACAATTAGTACAGCATTTGGAAATACTGCAATATACAACGAATGAGCTAGAACAGTATATTTATGATAAGGCTAACGAAAACCCACTGTTAGTAGTCACTGATGCTAAGGTGAAAATGCATTATGAGGAAATTATGCAATTAGCAAGCTATTCGGATAAAAGTTATTCCGCGCAACATTATGCGCCTCAACATCATTCATTTAATCCCATTGAGATGAAGTTTGCTGTAAAAGAAAGCTATGAGCAGTTCTTACTGGAACAAGTACCTATGCATAAAAATCTATCTTCTATAGATTTGAAAATTTTAACGTTTTTAATCCAATCCTTAGATGAACGTCTATTTTTAGATGTTGATTTAGAAGTTGTCGCTACTATATGTAAAACGGATGTTATGCATGTAGAGGCATTATTGGACTTACTTCAAACTTTCGAGCCAGTAGGAGTAGGGGCACGTAATTATCAGGAGTTTTTACTCATTCAAGTAGACAGTGATGCGCTTGCTCCAAAATTGGCCTCTCGATTTATCGAAACGGATTTAGAGCTAGTAGCAGCGCAAGCTATTAAACAGTTAAGTAAAAAGTATAAAACGTCTCTACATGAAGTGCAGAAAACGATTCACTATATAAAAAATTTAAATCCAGTGATGATGGGAGATCAATTCGAAGCGATTCCATATGTCATGCCAGAAATCGAAGTAGAAAGATTAGGAGAGGAATGGCTGATTAAATTAAATCGTGGATATTTACCAGTCGTTACTATCGATAAACAGTATGTTGAAATGCTAAAAAATGATCCGAATTGTAAAACATATTTCAAAGATACAATGAGAGATGCTCTTTTATTATTACAAGGAATTGAACAACGTGATAAAACACTGTATGAGTTAGCTAGATTGCTAGTGGAATTGCAAGCAGATTTTTTCCGTAAGGGTATGGAGTCATTGAAGCCAATGCGGTTAAAAGATGTAGCGGATATTTTAAGCCTACATGTATCAACAATTAGCAGAGCAGTGCGTGGGAAATATATAAAAACCCCTCATGGTGTGTATGCTTTACAATCGTTATTTACAAAAGGAGTAATGAATATTTCTGGAAAAATGGATTCGATTATGTATATTAAAAAGCGGCTCAAACAGTTGATCGAAGGTGAGGATAAACAAAAGCCTTTAACTGATCAACAGATTACAAATACTTTGGGTGCTGAAGGTATCCAAATATCCAGACGAACAGTAGCGAAGTACAGGGAAGAGATGAATATTATGAGTTCCTTTAATCGAATGTATGGATAGGATAGATGATGTAAAAGAATAGTCATTGATGTATTTTTGCATCAAAACTTGAAAATTGCATATTAAAAGATTTGTAGATTTTCCTAACTAAGTAAATTTAAAGCTCATCAGCATAGCGTGAGGTTGATTTCCGTTCCGGCTGGGCGCTTTGTTGTTGCTGTCGCTACGCTTTCGCACAGATAAAACATTTGCTGTCGCTACGTTAGCACTACGCTTTCGCACAGAGCAGAGCTTCCGGGGGGCGTCCGATGAGCCGCTTGGGGCAACAGGATGTTGGTCACGAATGCGTTATCACAGGATGTGATGGTTTTAGCCTTCGTTCCTCTATTGCTGATCCCCGAGGAGTCGCCCAGCCTCCACTCCAATCAACATATACAAGGCATATGTTTTAACTTCATTCTAGCGGGTGTCCAAACATCCTCATCCCTGAATTTTTGTGATAAGACAATTTTCGGCAACAATAATCGATGTAAATAAAAATATTTTGAAATTTTTGATAATTATATAGGTTTGGCATCAGAATTGCTCATTAAACGGTAGACATTTTAGTAAAGGAAAGGGGCTAGTAAATGTCTACATAAAACACAAAGGGGTGGTTTAATGGGGGCTTTGCAAAAATCACTGAAAACACGGCATATTACAATGATCTCCATTGGTGGTGTTATTGGCACAGGGCTTTTCGTTGGGACAGGGAAAAATATTTTAAGTACCGGTCCAGCAGCGGTGGTTTCATATGCGATTGCGTGCTTACTCATAGTTCTGATCATGCAAATGGTTGGTGAAATGGCAGCTGGAGAAATAGTATTAGGAAAGAAATCGGGAGGTTCAGCAGAGTTAGGTTCATTTGCCTCATATGCAGGGAAGTATATTGGACCATGGGCAGGATTTACAGTAGGTTGGCTTTATTGGGCAAGCTGGGTATTTATTGTGGGGTTAGAAGCAGCACTTATAGGGGGAATGCTGCACAATTGGTTTCCGATGATTCCAATATGGCTTGGAAGTATAGGTATAACGTTATTAATGACAATCGTTAATATTTATTCAGTAAAATCATTTGGTGAATTTGAATATTGGCTTTCCTTCGTTAAAGTTACAGCTATCGTTGTATTTTTAATAGTTGGTATAACTATGATTTTAGGGATTTGGCCAAATTCTGAACCGAAGGGATTAGGTATTTTAACGGAATTTGGTGGATTTGCACCAAATGGTATTGTCCCGATTTTTACGGCAATTGTCTTTGTTATATTCTCGATCTGTGGTGCTGAGGTTGCAGCCATCGCTGCAGCAGAGTCTGAAAATCCAGCGAAAAATATTGTCCGCGCTATTCGCAATGTTGTCTTTCGATTAGGTTTATTTTTTGTAGGCTCAGTAGCTATTATGGTTTTACTTATACCTTGGAATGATACAAAAATGTTGGCAGCACCTTATGCAAATATTTTAACAATGGCAGGGCTTCCAATTGCCGCTCAACTTATTCAAATAGTCATTTTCATTTCATTAATTTCTGTTTTAAATTCCGCTCTTTATACAAGTTCACGTATGTTACTAGAAATGTCACGTCAAGGCGATGCACCAAAAATATTCTCACAAATTAAAAATAGTCGTGGTGTGCCTGTCCCAGCCGTTATTGGTAGTACGGTGGTTGCGTATATTTGTGCGATGTTATACTTCATTTCACCTGAAGTTATTTTCTACTTTTTGGGGAATTGCGTTGGAGGGTTAATGATTGCAGTTTATATTTTCATTGCTATTTCACAAATCCGTTTCCGACGTCATTATGACAAAGTTTCAGAGGAGGCATTATCGATTAAAATGTGGCTATTTCCATATCTATCGTATGTCACAATTGGTATTTTAATAGTCGTTTATTTCTGCCAGGCGCTCATCGAATCTTTACGTTCACAATTTTATTTAAGTACATTAGTACTAATTGGCTCAGTTGTGTTGTTCATGATCATGCGAAAGCTGTCGACAAGACCTGCGGAGCAAATAGAGGAAAAGCTAGCCTCAGAGTAGAATTCTATAAAATACAAAAAATTCGCGATATTCCTGCGAGATATCAAGCCGCGAAAGAATTTAAAGGATGCTTTAAGTTCTTTCGCGAAGTATAGATGCCCCGTAGAAAGAGCGAATTTTTTTGTATGAATGGATAAGAATGGTTAACCAGTACACCTAGTACTTGATAAAGATTTAAAGTTCGAGAGGGAGTGATCTAGATGTCGATAACTCAACTACATAAAGATGAGCATTTTTTTATTGTAAAAAATGATGAGGTCATGATTAAAAGTGATATCCAAATAGAGCTTCTTGAAAAAATAATAAAAAAATATAGTAAAGGAACGGAAAGCTTTGAGGTAGAAGGCTATTTTGTTCATGTATTAGAGACTTCGCAAGGTAGCTTATTTTATGTCAAACCATTCACGCAGTATAGCTATATAGATTTTATGAACCCGTTGTCCATAAAAGTATTAAACTCCATATCTGATGGGGTTACAGTATGTGGTAGCGATGGCAAAATTTTATTTCAAAATGATATTGATATTGAAATTGTTGGCATTGATTTAATGGGTAGATATGCAAAAGACGTAATCGCTGAAGGATTAATGAGTGATTCCATTTCGATGAAAGTAATTGAATCAAAAGAAAAAGTTACGATTTTGCAGACGTTTATTAATGGAAAATGCTTTTTAGTTTCTGGTAAGCCAATATTTGATGAGTACGGTGAATTACAATACGTAGTAGCAATTACCCGTGATATGACACAATTAAAACTGTTAGAGAAAGAAGTAAAAAAATTAGAAGTTCAAAATGAGAATTTTAAAAATAAGCTACAGGCCCTACATAATAAAGAAACAACAAAAAGTAGTTTAATCGCTGTGTCTTCAGAAATGATGCAGGTTGTAAAGCGGGTTATGAGAGTTGCAGAGGTAGACTCAACTGTATTAATTGGTGGCGAATCGGGCGTTGGTAAGGAAGAGATTACAAAGCTAATTCATGCAAATAGTCGGCGTAATAATAAGCAAATATTAACGATCAACTGTAGTGCAATCCCTGATAATTTATTAGAATCTGAACTTTTTGGCTATGAAGCAGGAGCATTTACGGGTGCAGTAAGAGGTGGTAAGGCAGGGTTATTTGAGATTGCGTCTGGTGGTACAGTGTTTTTAGATGAAATTGGTGAGATGCCTTTACTACTACAGGCGAAATTATTACGTGTTCTCCAAGAATCTGAGGTTCAGCGTTTAGGGAGTGGGAAACCTATTCCAATTGATGTACGCATAATCGCTGCGACAAATCGAAATTTAGCTGAAATGGTGAGGCAAGGTCATTTTCGTGAGGATTTATATTATCGTTTAAATATTATCCCGATTGAAATTCCTCCTTTAAGATATCGTCGTCAAGATATTATCCCGCTAGTCTACCATTTTTTAGCTGTTGTTGAAGAAAAATATGGGATCCATCGAACAATTGAGTCGTCTGCTATGAAAATATTAGAGTGTTATGATTGGTCAGGAAATGTACGTCAACTTAAAAATATGGTTGAGCGTATTTGCTTGCTAGCAACTCAACCAGAAATAACAGCATATATTGTGCAACAAGAGTTAGATAGTAACCCAATTATACGTGATATAGAAAATCCTGTAGAAATACAAAACATCCAGGAACAAGTTGTAACCCCGAAGTTTAGTGGTACATTAAAGGAACAAGTAGTGGCGTTTGAAAAGAAGATTATTAAGGAAGCTCTATCAAAATTTCCGAGTATCCGGCAGGCTGCTAAATCACTTGGCTGTGATCAATCAACATTAGTACGTAAAATACAAAAGTTCCAATTAACGAAACAAATTTCATATAAGGATTAGTGATGTATTTTCGCATCGAAATCTCATTCAAGCACAATAATTAGTAATATTGCAATACTCACTAATTAATACAAGGAAAATGATGAAATACATCGTTAATATGTTAATAGATTTTGAAGAAAAGAGACATTTTCAAAAAAGAAAACGTCTCTTTTTCATTTTGTTGCAGGTGTTGTGAAGCGTTTTGATTTTTTCACTCATCACAAAAAGAAAGATCTGTTTTGTTAAAAGGTATGCCAATAATAATAAGTTGATTGGAGTGGAGGCTGGGCGACTCCTTGGGGATCAGCGATAGAGGAACGAAGGCTAAAAGCATCTTTTTTCGTTAAAAGAGATTTTTTTCATCAGTTGGCATGAGAATTGCTATTAAAAAAGTGTATGAAATTTTAAACGAAAAGAGGTTGGCATTAATGACAGTTCAACTAAAAGAAGAGTTAAAAACGTTAGATCAAAAACATTTTCTACATCCAACAACGTCGATCGAACAACAGCAAACACAAGGTCCAGCTGCCATTTTTACAGAGGGCAATGGCATTTATTTAAAAGATATAGAAGGAAATATATACATTGATGGCATGTCGTCTTTATGGAATGTAAATATCGGGCATGGCCGTAAAGAAATTGCCGAAGTAGCGAAAGAGCAAATCTCTACATTAGCATTTAGTTCCTGCTTCGCATCATTTAGCAATGAACCAGCTATCCGTTTAGCGACGAAAATCGCATCTTTAACTCCGGGAGACTTAAATACTGTATTTTTCACTTCAGGTGGCTCAGAGTCGAACGATACAGCGATTAAATTAGCACGTCATTACTGGTTACTTAAAGGGCAGCCAGAGCGTCAAAAAATTATTTCTCGTACACATTCATACCATGGTGTAGCTATGGGGGCTACAAGTGCGACAGGCTTACAAGCATTCCGTGACTTTACCAATTCACACGCCCCTGATTTCCACTATGTATACAGCGAATCTGTACGTAATTTACGTGAAACGATTGAAACATTAGGCCCTGAGACTGTCGCTGCATTTATTTCTGAGCCCGTACAAGGAGCAGGTGGAGTTAATATTCCACAAAAAGATTATTTTAAAGAAGTGCGAAAAATTTGTGATGAGTACGGTATTTTATTCATTGCGGATGAAGTTATTACGGGGTTTGGTCGTACAGGAAAATTCTTCGGTATGGAACATTACGGGGTAGTGCCTGATATGATGTCTTTCGCTAAAGGAGTATCAAGTGGCTATGTTCAACTTGGTGGTGTGGCGATATCCGAAACAATTCATCAAGATTTATGTGAGCTTTCTAAAGGGACATTAATGCACGGATATACTTACAGCGGTCATGCACTCGCTTGCCAAGTTGGATTGAAAAATATAGAAATTCTTGAGCAAGAAAATCTCGTTGAAAATGCTGCAAACATGGGGGATGCCATGTTAGAAGGATTCCGAGCATTGCAAGAAAAGTATAGCTTTATCGGTCGTGTGCGTACGCTTGGATTACTTGGAGCCATTGAATTAGTGAAGAGCCGTGAGACGGGTGAATTGTTTGAGACTGCTCTTAGTCCGATTTTTGTTCAGGAAACGATGAAACGAGGATTGATTCTACGAACGGTTACGTATGATCAAGATACAGTTGTTTTTTCTCCACCTCTCATTCTATCAAAAGTAGAGCTAGATGAAATGTTACGTATTTTAGACGAGACATTTGAGCATATACGTAAAACAATTGTTGAAAAAGCGATTTAACTTCTTTCAGCAAATGTTTTGGTAGCGTCAGCTATAAACGCTGAAAGAAGTTAAAAAGCCTCCGGCGGATGTCACGGAAACGGCTTTGTGTAGCACAAAGCCGATTCCGGACGCAATTATGCCGAGGCATAATTGATATAGGTGTAAATGATTTTTATTTGAAGGAGGATTTTCATGACAACGATCGTTAGAGAAATACGAGAGCAATTTAATCCGGCGAAACCATCCCAATGTATTGGCCAAGTTGAGCTTTTGACAATAGATGAAACGAAAGAAGTTATCGTTGCAGCTCAGGATGCATTTGAAGGTTGGAAAAATACGTCTTCTGTTGCACGTGGAGAAATTTTACGTGTGACAGCAGACTTGCTTGAGAAAAATATTGATAAAGTAGCTGAAATAGCTTCGAGTGAAGTGGGTAAAACGAAAAATGAAATGCTTGGTGAAGTGAAACGTGGTGCTTCCATTTTACGTTATTTTGCACAAGAAGGAATGCGTGCAAAAGGAGAAGTATTACCTTCTGCCAATGAAGCAAAATTATTGTACACAATGCGAGTACCACTTGGTGTCGTTGCTGCCATAACGCCTTGGAATTTCCCTGTCGCTATTCCACTATGGAAAATTGCACCTGCATTAGTATATGGCAATACAGTTGTTTGGAAACCATCTATTGAAAGCGCTTTAACCGGTAAAATGATTGGCCAATTATTCCAACAAGCAGGCCTGCCAGAAAATGTATTAAATGTCGTACAAGGTCGAGGTTCAAAGGTAGGGCAAGTATTATTGGAGGCACCTGAAGTAAAGGCGATTACATTTACAGGTTCGAATGGTGTGGGTCAAAGTATTTTAGATACAGCTGGATCTACGAATAAAAAAATTCAGCTCGAACTTGGAGGCAAAAATGCAGCGATCATTTTAGCTGATGCTAATATAAATCAAGCTGCAAAATTAACAATTGAAGGTGCGATGAAGCAAACGGGACAGCGTTGTACAGCAACTAGTCGAGTTTACATCGAGGAAACAGTTTATGACAAGGTATTAGAGCAATTAATCGAAGAAGCTAAAAAAATTGAAGTTGGTGTCACGATGGGGCCTGTGTCATCCAAAGGGCAGTATGATTCTATTTTATCCGCCATCGAAAAAGCAAAAGATGAGGGTGCGGAGCTTGAATTTGGCGGAGGTCCTACAAAAGGTATGTTAGAAGGATACTATATTGATCCAACCATCTTTACGAATGTAACCCACGAGATGTCGATTGCTCATGATGAGATTTTTGGACCAGTTTTAGCTGTCATCAAAGTAAAAGATTATGAAGAAGCGATTCGATTATCGAATGATACTAATTTTGGATTGAGTGCTTCTATTTATACAAATAACATTCCAAAAGCATTTGATTTTATTAATCGTAGTGAAGTTGGACTTGTACAGGTTAACGATGAAACGGGTGGAGCAGAGCCTCAAGCACCATTTGGAGGGGTGAAAAACTCAAGTACTGGTGCCCGTGAGCAGGGACAGGCGGCGAAAGAGTTCTTTACAACATTTAAAACCATTACGATTGGCACAAAAAGTGAGTGAAAAGTTTATCGTGAAAGAAATTTAAAATAGAAGACAAAAAAATATACGTCACATATGCCTCGGTGTAATGACCCAGATTTTTCTCAAATTGTAGTGCAATCTTTTAAAAAAATCTGGGGCATTCGCTTGAGGCATTAACTTTATACAAAAAGATAATATTGGTGTTTTAAATTTATTAAACGAAAGAAGGTAGAACTATGGCACAAAGTCGTTTAGCAATAGATGTCGGTGGAACGTTTACGGATGTATTTGTTTTTAATGAAGAGACGGGGGAAGTATTCGTTATAAAAACGTCCTCTACACCTTCAAATCCGGAGCAAGGAATATTAAATGGAGTAGAAAAAGCAGCATTAAATGGTAAGGATATTAAAATTTTTTCTCATGGCACAACAGTTGGAACGAATGCGTTAATTGAACGTAAGCTGCCAAAAACAGCTCTTATTACGACAAAGGGCTTTAGAGATGTCATCGAAATTCGCCGGGGAACGAAAGAAGATATTTGGGACACATACAAAGATACTGCGAAGCCTTATATTCAACGACGGGATCGATTTGAAGTGACAGAACGAATAGATTATGAAGGAAATATTCTTCAGGCTATTGATGAAGAGGAAATTCGTTTATTAGCAAAAAAGTTAAAACGTCGGGGAACTGAATCCATTGCAGTATGTTTCATCAATGCCTATGTGAACGGGGAAAATGAGGCGAAAGTCAAAGAGATTTTAAAAGAAGAATTACCGGATATTTATGTTTGTATTTCAAGTGAGGTGCTTCCGGAAATTTTTGAGCATGAGCGTATGAGTACAACAATTATTAATGCCGTTCTTGGGCCAATTATGAGTAATTACATTAGTAAATTAAGCACTGAAATGGAGAAAAAGGGCTATGACGATGAAATATTAGTATTACACTCTGGTGGCGGTGTCATGACTTCAAGTACAGTTCCTCGCTATGCTGCTCGATTGGCAAGTTCCGGGATAGCTGCAGGCGCAATTGCAAGTAAGCATATCGCAAAGCTGTGTGGATTTGACAATGCCATTGGCTTAGATATGGGTGGTACAAGTACTGATATTTCACTGATGTATAAGGGGGATATACGGATCACAAAGGATTGGTCTATAGAATATGGCTATCCAATCGGTTTCCCAAGCATTGAAATATTAACAATAGGAGCCGGTGGAGGTAGCCTTGCTTGGCAAGATGAAGGCGGTTCTTTACGAAATGGACCACAAAGTGCAGGGGCAGTACCAGGGCCAGCTTGCTATGGCCAAGGAGGCACGGAGCCCACAAACTCAGATGCAAATTTAGTGTTAGGACGCCTAGGTGTAGATTTGTTAGATGGAACGATGCAATTAAATAAAGAGGCGGCAAGAGCGGCTGTGACAACAATCGCAAATGCATTCGATCAATCAGTTGAAGAAGCGGCAAGTGCCATTATAGAAGTTGCAAACGCCAATATGAGTGATGCAGTTCGCTTGATTTCAGTACGGAGAGGCTATGATCCGCGTGATTTTGCACTTGTAGCTTTTGGTGGTGCAGGCCCATTACACGGTGCTTATTTGGCAAAAGATTTAAACATTCCAAAAGTCATTATTCCTACGCATCCAGGTGTAGCTGCAGCAATGGGATGTTTACTAGTAGATGTACGCCATGATATTTCTAAAACGTATGTGAAAAAATTTGATGAAGTAAGTGAAGAGGAGCTGACAAATCAATTTAATGAATTGCGAGAAGAGGCAAGAGCTTTATTAGAAGAGGAAGGAATAGCAGAAAACACATCAACATTAACGAATTATATAGATTTGCGTTATAAGGGACAATGGAGATCTCTAGCTGTTCTTGTATCCGATCAAATCACTTCCTTAGATACTATTTTAGAAGCTTTCCATAAAGAACATAAACGCGAATTTGCATTTTCTGATAAGGATCAAACTGTAGAAATATTTGGCCTACGAGTAACGGCTATAGGAACAGTACCAAAGCCTAATTTCCCACAATATGTTGCTGAAGGCTCGCTGGAGGATGCTTTAAAAGAAACACGGCCTGTTTATTTTGAGGGGAAATATATAGAAACAAACGTTTATAACCGCGATAAAATACCTGTTGACACACAGTTTGCTGGTCCAGCTATTATCGATCAGCTAGATACGACGACCGTTATTCCACCAGGATTTACTGCGGAAGTAGATGTCTATAAAAATATCATTATAACAGTGAACTAATAGCGATAAGGAGGAATGGGCGATGAGTACAACGAAATTGGAGACAAATCATAAGGTCCAAAATCTAGACCCAGTAACATTTGAAGTGTTAAAAAACGGCTTTGTCAATTTAGTAGATCAAATGGCTGAACAAATGCTGCGTACATGCTACTCGTTTGTTATTTATAATCGAGACTTTAGCTGTGCATTATGCGATGCACAGGGGAATACCGTTATGCAAGGAACGCAAGATATTTCCGTTCACGTAGGGACATTACATTTAACGGCAAAAGCTGTCTTAGAGGATTTCGCGGATGATATCCATCCAGGTGATGTATTTTTAGTAAATGATCCTTATCGTGGAGGAACACATTTCAGTGATGTACGTGTGATTTTACCAGTGTTTCATGATGATAAACTAATTGCACTCATGCAAACAAATGGACATTGGGCAGATGTCGGCGGTTCTAATCCAGGTTCTTTTGATATTACAGCTAAAGAACATTACGGGGAAGGTCTACGGATCCCCCCTGTCCGCATTTATAGTAAAGGTCAATATTTAACCGATGTAGTGAAGATTATTGTTATGAATATGCGTATTCCGGAAGAACGTATTGGAGATTTGCGGTCTCAAGTGGAAGCGGCGAAAGTTGGGGAAAAACAACTCAAGGAAATGATTGAAAAGTACGGCATTCAGACAGTACTAGTAGCTTTTGAAGAAGTTCAAAATTATGTAGAACGATTAATGAGAGCGAAGATTAAAGCTTTACCAAAAGGTCAGTGGGAAACGGTGGACTATATCGATATGGACCCACAAGTAGGGGATGGTCTCATCCCAATTCGTGTGAAAATGACCATTACGGAGGATGAAATAGCTTATGATTTAAGTGATTCACATCCTTATATTAGCTGTTTTTTAAATGCAGGATTTGGCTCAGCGCTTTCTGGTACTTATGCAGGAACCAAAACATTTTTCCCAGAGATTCCGCTGAACTCAGGATTTTATCGTGTTGTGAAAATATTCCTCCCTGAAAACTCTGTCGTCAACGCACCTAGTCCAGTAGCTGTCTCTGGCTATTGTTCAGGAGCGTTTGAAAAAATTATGAATGCTTGCTTTGAATTATGGTCAAATATTATGCCTGAACGCGCTATCGCATGTTCATTTAATTTAGAATATTTATTAGTAGGTGGGTATGATCAACGAAGAGACGGTAGTGAATACTTTATGTGGTATGACTGGATGGCTGGTGGCCACGGTGGACGTATTAACCGTGATGGTGCGAATACTACCTCACCAGTGTTCGGTGTAGGCTTGAGTGTTCAACCATGCGAGGGGCAAGAACGTTTGTCACCAGTTGTTACAACCAAGCATGAAATCATTATAGATTCTGCTGGTCCAGGTAAATACCGTGGCGGCTGTGGTGTAGAAAAGGGAGGCGTTTTAACGAATGTAAACCAAACAGTGATGTCCTATTGCTGTGATCGGTCTCGTTCCATTACATGGGGCATTATGGGCGGATTACCTTCTATTGCACAAGGGGCTATTTTAAATCCAAACAAAAAGGAAGAAAGATTTTTAGGCACAATCTTCTCCAATGTTGAGTTGAAGAAAGGAGATTCCTTTACACGTCCATCAGCTGGAGGCGGTGGTTTGGGTGACCCATTAGCACGAGATGTAAACGCTGTTTTAGAGGATGTAATTGATGAATATGTTTCGATTGAGCGTGCAAAGCTTGATTATGGCGTAGTCATCCATGAAATTGACCGTGATATGGATGCCTTTGAAATTGATATGGCAGCAACAGTAAAAGAACGCGATTATATCCGCAATAACCGCCATCGATGGCTGGAAACAGATCCAATTGAAGTTGAGCAGATGTATAACAAAGGTGAAATTAATCAAATGGATGTTGTTCGAAAATATGGTGTTATTATGGATTACCAAACAAATAAAGCATTGCCGATCTCAACAGAGCAATACCGTGAAGCGATGAAAAAACGTTCTTTGGCTTACTGGTGACAAACATAACGTTCTTGCAATCAAGTGTTAATTAAAATAGAGAGTAGTATACACTACTCTCTACAAAATAAGGGTATAAAATTTTTGATGTCTTCTATCATGGTATCGTAACTGTATGACCACAAAAAAACCATAATCTTTTTCTCGGTTCCCCATTTTTTTATGGTTTTTAATTAGAAAAATTCCCTTTATATGCGGTTTTTTATAACAAACCAATGTCCCTAATTTTTTTAACTGCTTCTATTCTTGAATGTACTTGTAGTTTTTTGAAAATCTTTGTTAAACGATATTCGACTGTGCGTAAACTGACAAATAAATTTTCTGCTATTTTTTTATTTGTTTCTCCAGCGGCCACTAATTTAAGTAAGGCTAGTTCATTTTTTTGGAGGTCATATTGGAATAACTGATTCATTAGTTCCATTTTGTTCTTTTGGCGATCAATTACTTTTAATCGTTGTAATAATTGTACTGGCATCATGGCATTCCCATCTAGAGCGGAGTATATTGCCGCAATAAGATTTTCTGTAGATGCTGTTTTGCTAACAAAACTAGAGACCCCGGATTCTACTAATATATCGAAGAAAGGTTCAATGTCGTATCCTGTGTAGATAATTTTAATTACATCATAATTTAATTTTTTTACTTTTTTTAACAATCCTAGATCCTTTAAAAAGGGCATGTTTATATCAAATAAAAATATATCAAATGTTTGTTGCGAGAGAGCATTCAAAGATTCCTCATCAGTTCTTACAACCGTGACATGGAAAATTCCTTCTTGTTCTAACAATAATTTTATTCCTTCACCAACAGCCTTATGGTTATCTACTACTAAAATATTTACCAACTTCTTACCTCCTTTGATGAAAATAGGCTATTATTTTGAAACTGTTAATTATAATGCATTATACCTAATTTTATGCTAGAAAGGGATACTATTCATAAATAGATTTAACTTATTTCAGCGGGCGTCTAAACACTCATTGAAATTAGAGGAACTAGTCTAAGAACGCCACGTCCCGTGGCAAATTATCTGTGCGAAAGCGACAACAAAAACAAAAACAAAAGCAACAGCAAATCCTGAACCTTCTAAGAGAAAAAGACAAGGTTTTCGAATAAGGGGTTGAATCACAAAGGTCAAGATAATAAGGGACTATTGATGACGTTTTTCACGTGGCTGCTCTATCACGGCACAGTACGAGAGTATATGGTTGCTAATGATTTTACGCTCATTAGCTATATCGTTTGCATTGTGCTTGGGTTATTATACGGTGTTTTGTTGGATGCATTTATCTATTTAGAAAAAGATAATGAAACAATAAGTTTTCCTAAACAGGATAAGACTGCCTTTATGGCAGTCTTATCCCAGTAATACGCACACTGTAGTAAGAGCATTGAGTGGGGGATTTCATAGAAGGGAAGTGTTAGTCTGTCTTAAATCGACTAAGCCTAAAGGGTGATAAATCCTGTATGCTTTTTCCGTTTAGCGTTAAATCTGCTAGTACTTCACCCATTGCACTACTGAATTTAAAACCATGTCCTGAGAAGCCCGCTGCAATAATAATATTTCGATTCTCAGGTAAAAAATCAATAATGAAATCCTCATCTGGTGTCATCGAATATTTACATGTTTTGCCGAATTTCAAGACACCGTGCTGAGGCATAAAGCGATTGATAAAATTTTGTAAATCTATTACATCCTGTTCGTCGAATGGGCGTAGCGGGTCATTTGGATTGACAGCCTCACCACCATCATGTCTGCCAAGCTTTAGGCCTGCTCCTTCGATATTAGGAAAACCATAGTACATGGAATCAGTAAATTCAAAACAATAGGCTGGGAAAATATCTTCACGATAAAGCTGCTCATCAGCCTCAAACCATGCAAATGTTTTTCGCGTCGGTGTTACAGGGATGGTGATGTCCATTGTTTGTAGTAACTCAGTTGCCCAAGCACCAGCAGTTACAATTAAATGTTTAGCTTCGTAAATATTATTTAATGTTTGGACACGGACAATTTCTCCAGCTTTGATGTTCTGCACTTTTTCATTTGTATGTAAGGTTGCTCCTGCCTCAATAGCTAATTTTTTATAAGCACTAATGCAGGCTTCTACACGAAGGACACCGGCAGTAGGCTCAAAGCAAGCAACAAAGTTTTCAGGTAAGGATAATCCAGGCCATTTTATCATTGCTTCAGCCGCAGAATACTGCTCTAATGCTAAATCATAGAGCCTAGCACTTGTTTTCACATTTTGAATAAAAGGATGGGTCTCTTCACCGACATTCATTACCCCTGTTTGTAAAAATAAAGCTTCATCCGTTAACGTTTCAAGTTCTTTCCATAATTCACCTGCTCTTTTGACAAAAGGGACATAGCTAGCGCCTTCACCATACGCAAAGCGAATAATTCTCGTTTCCCCATGATGACTACCTTCTGCGTGAGGAGGATTAAAGGCATCAATCATCAAGACATTTTTTCCTGCTTTCGCTAAATGATAGCCTGCAGCCATCCCCATCGAGCCTGCACCAACTATAATTACGTCGTATATCATTTTAATCCCTACTTTTTTGCTCTAGTATAACAAAAAAATAGAAAAACGGACAGAAATTTCAGAAAATATTTCGAATAAGAAAATGCACAATCTTAATTGAAAGTTGTGCATTCGAATATTTAAGCAATCTAGGACTAGGACTTTATGTAGTTCAAACTTGTGAAAAATATCTGTTATGAAATTGAATCATTGATGATGTTAATAAAAGTATTAAAGGTCGAAGAGGAATTTTGTTCATTTTTTCTTGTGCAAAGATAAATAGGTCGCTGAATATCGATGTCTTTTATAAAAACTCGAGCTACTTGCTGTCGTTGAATAAAGCCCGAAGCCGCTATGGACGGAGCTAACATCGTACCATATCCAGCTGCAATCGCGTGAATGGATTCGTTGATGCCGTCCAGTTGTAGCCCTACTCGTGGTGGTGGGATTTTATGAACTTTACATAAAGCGTTTAAATATTCTTTCGTAGAGCTACCATCTTCTCGTGAAACAAATGGCTGCTGCATTAATTCCACTAATGTCACTTTCTGATCTGCCAGCGGATGACCGTAGGGGACGATAAACCAATAATCGAGATTCATGAGAAATTGATAATTAATATCTGGATGATGACCATCCTCTTTTACGATAAAAGCCATATCAACCTTATAGTGAAGTAATTCTTCAATAACCTGCTGGGAATTAGCCGTTTTTATGTGGATATGAGTATTCGGATAGGCTTGTTTATATTTTGCGAGCCATTTTGGTAGTAAAAAATGAGATGGAACATGGGTAGATGCAATCTGTAATTCTTCATTACCTGTGTTTTTTAATTGCTCCAACTTATTTTCAATATCCATTTCTAAATCAAATAACCGTCGTGCCTGTTTAAATAAATATTCTCCGTTTGGTGTTAAGGTAATTCCTCGACCTTTAGATTCTAAAAGGGTTAGGCCAAGTTCTTTTTCTAAATTTCTCATTTGAATGGTAACGGCAGGTTGACTAATCATTAGTGCTTGCGCGGCCTTCGAAACACTACTGAGTTCGGCAACTTTTGTGAATAATCTAAGAGCATGTAAATTCATTATGTATCCCACCTTATATAAAAATTTTTTATCCTTTTATATAAATTATATATTAGATTTATTAATTTTCACTATGTATCCTTTTAATTATAAGAAGGTATTAGGGGGTGGGGACAAGATGAATCGACAGCACATCGGGATTTTACTTGGTGGGGTGCTATTACTTGTAGTGGCTATGGGGATTAGCCGCTTTGCATTCACGCCAATTTTGCCATTTATGCGTCATGATGTCGGGTTTTCGTTTGAAGTTGCAGGATTTTTAGCATCGAGTAATTATATTGGCTATTTCATTGGTGCATTGTGGGCAGGGTTTATTAATCGCCAAAAGAAGAACTTTTTATTGTTAAGTGTTGTCTTAAATGTCCTTTCTGTTGTTCTTATGGGAATCATTGAAGTATATAGTGTTTGGCTTGTGCTTCGTCTAATTGCGGGCATTACAGGGGGACTGATTTTTGTATTAACATGTAGTATTATTATGGATTATTTAGCAAAGCATTCACTCACAAAATGGTCAGGCTATTTATTTGGCGGAATTGGATTAGGAATTGCTATTTCAGGCTTATTAGTCCCTGCTATTGAAGCGCGTTTTGCTTGGCAAGGTACATGGATTGGCTTAGGGATTTTATCTGCTGTTTTATTAGTGGTGACATATATACTTTGGAGAGGCTTGCATGTACAAGATAGTGTGAAAACTGCTAAATCCTCTGATACAAAAATGACAAAGGGCTTTATGCCATGGTTAATTGTCGCATATGGTTTTGAGGGATTAGGCTATATTATTACAGGCACTTTTTTAGTCGATATCATTCATAATATTCCTTCACTACAAGCATACTCTTCGTATAGCTGGGTCATTGTTGGGGTAGCGGCTATCCCGTCAGCACCTGTTTGGACTGTATTATTAGAAAAATTTTCTGCCATCAAAATTTTGTTTGTTGCCTATGTATTGCAAGTAGTAGGCATCTTGTTGCCAGTGTTTTCACAAACAGTATGGAGCGTATTATTATCTTCATTTTTATTTGGCTTAACATTTGTAGGCATTGTGACGTTAACGACCTCTTATGCACGTCAGCTATTCCCAACACAAAGCGGTCCAGTCGTATCATTGTTAACAACGTTTTATGCTTTTGGTCAAATTATCGGACCAATCATCGCGAGCCAGCTTGTGGCGGTTTATAGTAGTTATAAAGCAGCGCTTGTCTTTGCAGGAGTCATTGTATTTTTTGCATTAATTATCATGTTAAGTGGAAGATGGATCACAGTTAAACGACAGGTCACTTTAGACAATGCATTACCTATCAAAACTCAATCTAATCCTTAAATAAGAAAAGCCAGAAATCCCATTGGGAATTTCTGGCTTATGTTTTTGCTTAAAGATGCCGTGCCTCAATCTAAATGATATAAAAAAATAAAATAAAAGTCTATAACTTTTTGGATATATATGAAAAAATAGTAATGCGCACAAGGGACGTAACGTTACGATTCTATATAGAGATGAGGGAATTATATGGCAAGAAAAGTACCGACAGAAGAGGCGATTAAACGCTGGGATCAACATGCAGAAAGGTTTACAGCAAACTACGATGAACATGGTGGCATACACCGTGAAGTATTATTAAATCCAGCCATTTTTTCATTATTAGAAGAGGTGAAAGGAAAAAGGCTATTAGATGCAGGGTGCGGAGAAGGCTATTTAAGTAGAATACTTGCTCAAAAAGGGGCTATTGTCACAGCAGTTGATTATTCAGAAAAGATGCTAGAAATTGCTAGAGAAAGAACATATGAGGAAGTTCCGATACAATATGAACATGGAAATTGCGAAAAACTAGATTTTTTAGTAGACGAACAGTTTGATTGTATTGTTTCCAATATGGTCCTTCAAGATCTAGCAGATTATAAGGCAGCTTTAAGTGAAATGTATCGTCTTTTAAAACCTAATAGTACTTTCATCTTTTCTATTCTCCACCCGTGCTTTGTTACGCCGAATAGTGGATGGATAAGAAATGAACGGCTTGACCAACAGTATTGGAAGGTTCAGCGTTATTTTTATGAAGGGGTATATGATCAAAAGCTTCCACTAGATTCCGATGACAAAATTGTATTTTATCACCGAACATTAACGAGCTATATGAAAGCAATTATTCAAGCAGGCTTTTCTATAGAGGACGTTATCGAACCGATGCCTTCAAAAGAGATGCTAATAAAGTATCCACAATTCGAGGAAGATTTGCATTGTGCAGATTTTATTGTATTTAAATTAAGAAAATAAAGGAGGGAAGCATGTGCGTATATTTCATGTGAGTGAGGAAAACGATATTACCGTATTCCATCCCCGATTACCTGATCGACTAGATTTAGATCCAGAGAAAGGACTAGTATGGGCAATTAACGATACATGTTTGCCTAATTTTTTAACCCCTAGAAATTGTCCGCGAGTTTGCTATCATATTGGTGCCGATACAACCGAACAGGATAAACGAGCCTATATAGCATCTGCATCATGTTCGCATGTTGTCGTAATTGAAAGCAAGTGGTTTGAGACGATGAAAAATACGAAACTTTACTTATATGAGTTTGATAGTAATGGATTTACGCTACAAGATAAAAATGCTGGTTATTATACGAGTGAAACAACACAATATCCTATAGCTAAATTTGAACTAGAAAATTTATTTGATGAAATGTTTAAATGTAATGTTGAATTACGGATAGTCGATAGCCTGTGGAACATCTATGATGAAATTCAAAAAACAACCTTGAATTGGTCGATGTGCAGAATGCGATTTGCACTACCAAGAAAATAATTAACCAAACCTCGTATACGACAATATCGCGTGTACGAGGTCTTGTTTTACTTAGATAGTAACAGTTTGTACGAATGGGGTACTCGTAATGTCAATCAATTCACTATCTTTATATGTAAATATATATTCATAGTTAATTGTTTCATCTAGCATTTTTGGTAAGTAATGTTTTAAATCGGCTATTCCTACATTTTCGGGATGAAAAATCCACGATAGACGTTTCCAATCTAAAATGCCTTCCGCGACTTTAATCGGTGTCACATATGGATAAGATTCTGGCAATTCAGCAATAAAAGCATACATACAGCCAAAGTCGGTTGTTCCATCCGTCCATGATATTTTTCCTTTGAATGTAATATCGTCCAGTACGATGCCCGTTTCTTCTTTAATTTCTCGTAATGCACCAGCAAGTGGCGTTTCATTTTTCTCAATCTTTCCGCCAACCCCATTCCAAGCTCCCATCCAATGTGGGAAATCCCTATTTAGCAATAATATTTGGTCACCCTTTTTAAGAAAACAAATTGTAAACTCAACCAAGTCTTTTTCCTCCTTTTTAAATGATAGAATGAATTCATAAAAGAGATTTAGATAATGAAATAGGCAACCCCAGTAAAATGGTTGTCCTACTAATAATAAACAACAGTTTCAAAATATCAATATTACTCTTTAAAAAGAGAATAAAGTAGGGTAAGTAAGTTTTTTTAGCATTTTAATAGATGTTGACAGACTCATTTAATGAGCTAAAGTTTTCCTTATACGATATTACTTAAATGAGGTGTGCGTATGATTTTAATAAGTGCTTGTTTAGCGGGATTAAAGGTACGATATAACGGAACAGATAGTTTAGATGAAAGAATTCAAAAGCTTGTGTTAGAAAATAAGGCGTTAACCGTATGCCCTGAACTTATGGGAGGTTTTTCGACACCTCGTGAGCCCGCTGAAATTGTTGATGGAGATGGTGAAGACGTTCTAGATGGAAGAGCGAGGGTTGTTGAAATATCTGGTCGGGATGTTACGGAGCTTTATTTAAAGGGCGCATATGCAACATTACATAAAGCACTTGAAATAGGTGCAACTAAGGTTGTATTAAAAGAGTATAGTCCATCATGTGGCAGTGCAATGATTTACAATGGTGATTTCAATGGTACAAAATTAGGTGGTGTAGGCGTAACTACTGCATTACTAAGAAGAAATAGTATTGTTGTTTGTTCTGAAGACGATTTTTTGGAGTTGTTTTAGCATACTTGATAGGTAAGAGCTTTTCTTTTAAATTATTGCACTAAATTGAATGGGCGATTTGCAGGACCAAGCAAATAGTTAACAAGACCTCGTAAACGCTACTACCGCGTGTACGAGGTCTTGTTATACTTACTTTTTGTATGGAAACTCTTTCGGAATAGGTCCAAATGCAATCCAATGATATTTGAAATATCTTCCTATTAAAAATACAATAGCCCAAGTGACGAATAGAGCAACAAGAAAACCACCAACACTCCATACATGAAATAAAATACTGTTTCCACTTATAGGAATTTGTCTATAAAGGAAAAGGAAATATGGATGTAATAAATAGATGCCAAATGATAGTGTGCCTAAGCTAATCAAGCAATTTACAAACGCTTTATTCCATTTGTTATAAATCCAGAAGGAAAGTTGTAATAAGACAATGCTTGCTGTTATAGACTGTAGCTGAAAAACAACTTCAAATATAGTACTGTTAGTTAAATAGGTTTTAGATGAGAATACAAAATAATATAAATATACATTATAAATAGTAGAAGATAGCCATATAATCCAGATAAAGAGGATAGCAATATGGAAATCCCCTTTTTTTAGATGGATCCATCTTTTGTATTTTTCAAAATAGATGCCTAAAAATCCACCTGCTAAGAAATAGGCAAAATAAGAAAATGAGATACTCCCTCTATATGGATATTGCCAAAACTCTGCATTTAACAAAATAAAGCCCCATTGAAGGGCAAATCCAATCCAAATTAGATGAGAGGATAGGGCAGGTTTTTTCTTTAAAACATATAGGAATAAAGGGAACATCAGATAGAACTGTACAATAATAAAAATATAGTATAAATGCGTATACGCTTTTCCAATTAAAAGTTTTTCAAAAAATTCCACACTAAATAGTGCATTCCATGTTAATGATAAATCACCCGTCAAAAAAATTTGAATGGCAGCATAATAGAAAATAGAAAAAAAGAGATAAGGAATGAGAATTTGCGTCACTCTTTTTTTATAAAAACTAACGACCAGCTCTTTTGTTAAGTCTTTTTGTATATAATTGTAAAATAAAACAAATCCACTTAAGAAAATAAATACAGGGACAGCAAATTTAGAGGAAATGTTAAAAAATATATATAGCGGATATAGTTTTGAGTCACTTGGTAAAACCGTAACAGGTGTGCTAGTAGCATGGATAATAAGTACAGCTAAAATGGCTAATGCACGAGTAATATTTAATTCATGAATATGTGCTCGTTTCATACAATCATCTCCCAAAAAATATTTACATATGATAGTTATTTTCTCGTCTAAACGGTGTACTGTAAACATTTGTGCTAGGCAGATGTCGGTATACCCATTAAGAAAGAAAGGATCTCTTGGTAAAATGACAGTGACAAAATGATTACCAAGAGAAGTAAATTTCTTTTATTTTTTGGAATATTATAACATGAACCCGGTAGTTATGAATATATAAAAATGAATGCCCCCACTACCTAAGGTAGGATGGGGGCATATTTATTCAACAAGCAAAATTCTCGGTGAGGTTTTGGCGATGATTTTTGTTGATACCCAGCAACCAAGACAGGCTGCCACAACACTTAAGAGAGATAATCCAATAGTTATTGGCCAATTTATCGCAAGGGGTAACTCCAGTAAGCCATATTCTAGAAGAATACTTTGTAAGGCTAAGGGTATTAATTTTATACCGATAAAAATTCCGAATAAAGTCCCTAGCCCTGAAAGAAACAGAACTCCTGATGTAATCGACCATCTAATAGTATTTGAGGTCATACCAATAGATTTAAAAATTCCGTAAGTTCCGCTTTCTTTTCTTACATGTATTCTAGAAACACTAAAAATAATGATGAATGTTACAGTGATAAATAAAATTCCGATAACAGATAATGGGATTATTAAAACAGCGACCACCACTTTAAAGACATCATCTAATAATGTTTGTTGTGTGTCAGCTTTGACAGAGCTTTTAAAGTTATTGTTTAAATCATCAACGATTTGATCTGATAATGTCTCATCTACCAAATTGATCATACTTTGTTTTGAAGCAGAATAGGTAGCATTATAAAATTTGATAACATCGGCGGTAATTCTCGCAGAATTAGACATATTTGCTATCGATTGATAGATACCAGAAACAATCAAATGATGCTGCTTGCCTTCGATATAGACTTCCACAATGTCACCTAGATTTTTATGTAAAGCCTTCGCGACATTAAGGCCTATGGATATTTCATTTTTATTTACAGGATTACGGCCCGAAATTGTCTCGTATCCAGCAGCATCAAAACTACCTTCAAGAGTATCGACTTTTATATTTAACGGTTGATTTGGTTCATTAGGGAGAACCCCTGTAAATTGATCTAGCCAAGCGTGATTTTTAATGCGTTCATCTGAGCGTAAAAATTGTTCGAACTGTTGTTTTGAAAATGTTGCATCATTAGAAACCGATACGACAACATGTGATGAATCGTAGCCAAATGCTGGTGTGTTTTGCTTGATGGAAATAAAGCTATTAAGCATGACTGCACTAAACACTAAAATAGCAGAAGTAATGGCTGTAAGAACAATAATAAGAATGGAACTTTTCATATTTTTAGTGATGTTTTTAATGCCAATTTGAAGTTGAATCGGCAAATTAACAAAATTAGAAAGGCGATTAGAGTTATTTAAACGCCGATTCAATTTCTTGTTTGCAAATTCTGACATACCGTATTTAATTGCCTGTACTGGTTCAACGTGGCGTGTTTTGTTTGAGTAAATGAACGCTGTAAGAATAACAATGACAAGGATTATGACAGCAAGTAACATGGTGATTCTAATATCTTGAATAATCGTTAAATGTTTTTCGGACTTTAAATAAGATAAAGAGCTTTCTATAATTACTCTGGAAAGGATTGTACTGGCAATAAGGCCAGGAATAATCGAGACCACGGATAATAAAGCAAATTGTAAAACATAGGTCACACTAATTTTTCGAGAAGTAAGTCCGAGAGATTTAATGACACCAATCGTTTTATAGTTAGTTAAAATGGCATCTGAAATACTAAAGCCAATAATAAACAATGAAATGAATAACATTGCTACACCAAAAGCGATCATGATAAAGCCGATAATTTTATTAATAATTAAATAAAACGAATAGAGATCCACGTATTCCATTTTTGATTCAAGGTAGGGGCCGTTTAAAAATTTTTCGAATTCTATCCAATAGTTTGCACTTTGCTGATAATCATCAAAGCGGAGAGCCATCATATATTGTTCAGACCCTATCATCGTATCAAATTGTTTATGATAGTCAGTGTCGTTCATCCAAATACGAGCATTATTTGAAAAGGGTCCACCATATGGCAAATCTACAACTATACCAGAAACGCTTAATGAAAAGGCTTTTTCGCCGGTGTTAAATTCAATAGCATCTCCAAGTGAAATATTCGAAGTAGAAGCCATCGATGTTGGAATCCAAATCGTTCCCTCAGTAGGATAGTCCTGATTTTTACTCTCTGAAAATAGTAATCGATCAATAGCAAAGGGCATTTTTGGTGTATTCATCATGAATAAGTAGAGATCATTTGGCGTTTCTGCACCATTCGCTGTGAAGCCAGATAAATTTCTATAAGGAATGAGATTCGAGGCAGAAACCCCTTGTTGTTCTTGCCACCAATTGTTGACAGTGTTTGGATTATGAATATCCTTACCCATCGTTAAAATTTGATGTGCCCCATTTGAATCATGATGTGTTTTTTCAAAGATATTGCTTGTATTCATAATAATTGTTACAGATGTGGCTAATAAAAGGGTAGATAGCATAATTAGGATTGCTAATAGTACATTTTGGATTTTCCTTTTCTTAATATGTGCAAAGCAGAGAGTAATAATTGCGCGCATATTTTACTCCTTTCCCGCAACATACGAGAAGATAATATGCTCACGCTCTTGTATGCTAGCATTATCGTATTGATCGAAGTTTAAAATACCTCCAATTTTTCCATCCTGAATGATAATAAGTCGATTAGCACGACAGGCGGCTTTTAAATCGTGCGTAATCATTACTACAGACTGACCTTTTTTGTTTAAATTCGTTAAAATATCTAGGACAGCTATACCTTGATCGTAATTTAAACTACCCGTTGGTTCATCTGCAAACAGAATCTCTGGGTCATTTACTAATGCTCTAGCAATAGCTGCCCTTTGTTGCTGTCCACCAGAGGTTTGCGAAGGTAAACGATTCCGTTGTTCCTCAAGTCCCATTTTATTTAATAGCATCTCCGCTTTTTTTATCACATCTTTTTTAGGGTATTTTGCAATGTATCCTGGGAGAGTGATGTTTTCTAGCAATGTCATATCCGGAACGAGATTACTACTTTGATAAACATAACCAATTTTTTTAGAGCGAAATGTAGCTAACTGCTGTTCTGTATATGTATCCAGCCTTTCTCCATGAAAATAAACTTCACCAGCTGTAATGGAATCAAGACCGCTTAAAAGATAAAGCAGTGTAGATTTACCCGAACCGGAGTTCCCCATAATGACAGTGAAATCGCCTTTATAAATTTCGATATTAATATTTTTTATTGCATGAAATTGCTCACTCCCTGTGGAATATGTCTTACATAGATTTTGGGCACGAATAAGTACTTCTTTATCCACGAGAATACCTCCTTCAAATTTATTTCCTTTAGTGTAAGGGGGAATTATTATAAGGTCCTTATTAAATTATTAATAAATTATTACAGCGTAAAAATTTGTTGAGGGATCAGCTGATCTTTACATTTCTAAGTAACTTTTAGAAATGAAAAACGTTGTAATAAATATATTGATCAATTTATGCCTAGGCATAATTGCGTCTGGAATCGGCTTTGTGCATGCACAAAGAACTCCTTTCCGATACCTTGACACCCGCTGAAAGAAGTTAAATAGAAGGGGGAATACTATGCCATTAACATTTGCTCATCCGGCGGCAGTATTACCTTTCACCAGAAAAAGTAAATATATTAATTTTTCCGCAATGGTTTTAGGTAGTATGGCGCCTGACTTTGAATATTTTTTACGAGGTCAACCTATAGGAGAGATAGGGCATACTTACACAGGTTTTTTTCTATTCAATCTCCCATTAGTAGTAATGATTTACTTTATGTATCATCGAATGATACGTTTGAATGTAATCCACCATTTACCTAACTTTCTGCAGGATACATCTAGCTACAAAGTGGCAGGAAGAAAAAAATGGAAGACAGTCATTTTTTGTTACTCAGCATTATTTGGAATGTTAACTCATGTAGTATGGGATTCTTTTACACATACAAATGGATTTATGGTAAGGAATTTCCCAACTCTGACCTATACCTTCAATCTGTATGGCTATCAAATACCCATTTATAAATTTTTACAACATGGTAGTACACTTTTGGGGATTTCACTAATTATCGTTTATATGTATTACAAAGCATCATTAAATAAGAATGAAGATACTTCGAACATTGGCTCTAAAAAGAAACTCTATTTTTGGGCATTAATATTTATTTTATCGCTACTATATGTTTGTCTTTGGTGCATGATCGATAGGGTACCAATTAGCAGCTATGGAGTAATGGTTGTACGCATCATAGATTCATTTTTTGGAAGCTTACTAACCATTTCTTTAGTTATAACATATCATCAAAACAAATCAGATGATCGTAATAATAAAGGGCAATAGGTACTTTTTTATCCGGCATTAACCGCCATAGAATACCGATTGATGGAGACAAATAATCAGTAGGGGCTTAAGAAAACCCTTACTGATTAAAGTTTTACTCTCTTTCTTCTTGCGAAATTTAAATAATAGGAAGTGTTAACGTAAATGTTGTTCCTACATTTTGCTTACTTTTAAAAGAAATTGAACCATTATGTGCTTCCATAATATGCTTGCAAATAGATAATCCGAGTCCTGCCCCTTCATTTTTTGCAGCAGTCTCACCTGTAGCCTGAATACCTCTAAAATAGCGTTCAAAAATAAAAGGCATATCTTCTGGAAGCATTCCATTACCAGTATCTATGACATTAATGTAAAGTAATTGGCTTTCAATATTTATAGAAACGGTTATTGAATCACCTTTAGTAGTATGTTTTAGTGCATTCGTCATAAGGTTTGAAAGTACCTGCTCTAGTCGATGCTCATCGACTCTAATCAGTACATTAGGGATAGACTTTGGCTCAATAAAATGAATGCCAGTCGTTTGGGCATAATGGTGAATGGGGTGCAAAATATTCGTAAAAACATCTTTACTATATTGCTCTTTTAAGTTAACCGGAATATGCCCAAGCTCCTTCAAGGTGTGAATAAATAAATCATCAATTAACCGAGACATTTTTTCTGTATTTGTCTGCATAATTTGAATATACGACATAAGCGAATCCATGTTAGGACAAATTCCCTCAGAAATAGCATCTAAATAAGCTTTTAATGTTGTTAGAGGTGTTCTTACTTCATGCGAAATACTAGATATAAGCTTTTTTTGGTTTTGTTCTTGTTCATCTCGTTGTATCGTAAGATTTTGTATTTCCAAGCGCATTTGATCAAACACTGCATATAATTCACCGATTTCATCTGCCCGCGAATATTCAATATTCTGTTCATAATTACCTTTGATAATTTCTTCAGAATTTTTTTTCAAACGATTTAAAGGAAGAAGGAGCTCCTTTTTAGACTTCCGTACAATGTACAAGGCAAGTCCCATGATTAAAAAACATAATAGAACACTTATGAATAAAATCATAAAATTGCTAAGACTAGACTGTTCTACGGGTAAGAGTACATCTTTATCAATGGTGAAAATAGCGTTCCCTAGTTGTTCATTCGTCTGACTAATTATAGGAAAGGCAATTTTAATAATCCCCGGTTGTTGCTGAGACGTAAATAAATCATAATGTAAATCCTCTTCTAAGTTGATAAACTGTGAAGGGTCTCCCTCGATTGAATTAAAAATAACTTTCCCATCTAATTGAACAACTGTAATATCTATTCCTTCACTATTACTCATTTCTTGGAGGGAACTGCGTAAATTTGGATTCTGTTCAAGATTTGTATAATGGTCTTCTATGTACAATAATAGTTCATTTACTGCTAAACGAATTTGATTAATAACGTATTCATTTTCTGGCTTCTCATTACGATTTAAATTTGTAAAAAATAGTGTTAGGAAACAAATAAACAACACTAAAACACAGAGTAGTATCGCCCATAACCATCTCTTCATCCAATTTTTTAAATACATTGCGCTCTCCTACGAATAGTTTTGAGTAGTAAATTTATAGCCAACGCCCCAAACTGTTTGAATATAGACAGGACAAGATGGGTCGTTTTCAACTTTTTCGCGTATACGTCTAATGTAAACGGTTATCGTATTTTCATCACCATATGCGTCATAGCCCCAAACGGCATCGAGTAACTGATTTTTGGAGAAAACCTGATTACGATTTTTCATTAGAAAAAATAGTAGCTCAAATTCTTTTGCAGATAGAGGAACATGCTTTTTATCACAGGAAAAAGTATACTCATTTTTATTGATTTCCATATGATCGATTCGAATTATATCCATCTGGCTCGCAGTGTCCTGTAGCCATCTATCCTGTTTCCGCAAATGGGCGTTTATTCTAGCCACAAGCTCACTTAAAGAAAAAGGCTTTGTCATATAATCATCCGCACCGAATCCTAAACCAAGAACTTTATCAGTGTCACTGCTGCGGGCACTTAAAATTAGTATAGCAACATTGCTATTTTCACGAATTTGGCGACATAATTTAATTCCATCGCAATCAGGGAGAGAAAGGTCAAGAATGATAAAGTCAGGAGAGTTTTCTTTCATATAATGGATTGCCTCATGACCAGTTCCAGCGATATGAGGATCAAAATGATTGACGCTTAAATAGTCCTTTATGATATTTGCAATATCGCTTTCATCTTCTACAATTAGCACCCTAGTATTATTAACCATAAGAACTCTCCTTCTTTAGATATTTATCTCCTTTTTCGATTCGAAAGGAGGAAGAACAACATGATGACGAAGGCCGAATAGGCGAAGATCCAAATAAATTGCCAATAAAAACTGCTAGGAATTGATTTAATGGAGTCTTCTGAGCCCATCATTTCCAATGAAAGGCGGACAGGGGGAAGTAACCAAATGAGCCCTTTGATCTGAAGAATTGTTTCTTTTAAAGTAGCAATCACGACAGAAACAATTAAGATGCCAAGTACACCCCACCAAGTATTTTGTTTATTTTTAACGAGTTCTCTCGTAAATAGAGCTGAAAGTGCAATCGCTAGTACAGCTAAACTAAAATGTGAGAGGAATCCTAGTAATTGATGTATAAACCTTGGTTTTTCTCCAAAGGCGCCAATAAGAGTAGGGTAGACTACTGATACAAAGCTTAAGAAAAAACCAATGAGTACACAAATTATAAAAATTCCTAAATTATAGTGTGTTCGGCTTTTGGCATGAAGTGTTGTAATTACCTTTTGTCCTTCATCTTCCGCGTGAAATAGTGTAATTGTAAACCATCCCATTAGAAAAAATAGAATGATAGCTGTAAACGAATAACTATCTAATATTGGATTTGGTACAAAAGTATAATTAACAACAAGGTATAATATGAAAATTGAAAAAGGTGGAACGTAATGATAAGTTCTTAAATAATTAATAAATTGATAACGTAATAAACTAGTCATATGGGCGTCTATTCTTCCTCATTAAAAATGGGTATAGAATTGTTCCTCCTTTTCATTGATCGGGATTAATTGTTTAATTGAGGTTTTTTTGTGTAGTAGCTCTAATAATACTCTGTCTGTTTCCTCTGCCTTAATAATGGTGATAACCTCATAACAACCGTTGTCTAAAAGATGTTGTTGCTGTATTTCAAGAATAGGTAGCATGTCATCCAATAAATTCACGCTTGAAATCTCAAAAATTAATTTATTTTTCAATGTATGACTCTTATGTAATGAATCAGTTTGATTGACTTTGTTATTTTGAATAATAAGAACGGTATCAACAAGATGTTGAAGTAATTTTGGTTCGTGACATGTTAAAACGATACTTAACCCCTTAGCCTTTAATATCGAAAGGGTTTCTTCTAAATCACTTTGAGCTTTAGGATCAAGTCCTGATAGTGGCTCATCTAAGATTAGCAGATCTGTGTCTTCAAGCATTGCCTGCATAATCATAACCTTTTGCTTCATACCTTTAGAAAAGTTAACAATCCGAATGTTCCGAGCTTCCTGTAAATGAAATAATTCAAGTAACTCATTTATTTTTTGCTGAAGTTGTTTAGTGGTCATACCTCGAATACGGCCCATATGATAAAGATATTCTTCAGGCGTAAACAAAATATGTGAAGGGGTCACTTCTGGCACATAGCCAATTTTTAATGATTGTCGATGTTTCACAATAGAACCACTGTCAGCGTCAACTAATTTTGCAATAATTTTTAGAAGGGTACTCTTACCTGCTCCATTCTTTCCTACTATAGCTATAATTTGATTAGCGTAAATAGAAAATGTAGCATTTTCTAAGATTTTTTTACCTCTATACTGTTTAGAAATGTTCTGTATTTCCATAATCGGATTCATCTTTACACACCTTTATTTTTAGGCTTTTTATTGTAAGTCATTTTCGTATCTATATGTTCGTACTTACGAAATTCAAGACATTATCTGTAAAATTAGTATAGATGAATATTTGTTCTTTTACTAATGGAATTTTGGTGTAATTTCCTATTTTTGAATATTTGTGTTGTATCTTCATGCGTGGGGTGATGATCCTAGTTTATAATTGAAATGGTTCTGCCCAATTTTTGAGCAGAACCATTTCAATTATAATGATCGATATTTTTTGAGACTTACAATATTTAATGTAATAAATACAAGAGCGAAGCAAGCAAGTATCGCTAAGTCGGCTAGAATTTCACTAAAGGTATATCCTTTATACATAACCCCATTCAACGCGTCAGCGGCATAGTATAGTGGCATAATTCGACCTATATTTTGTAGCCACTCCACCATATTATCCAGTGGGAAAATACCTGAAAAGAAAATTTGCGGCACAATGACAAGCGGGATAAATTGCATCATTTGAAACTCTGAAGCGGCAAAACTTGATAACAGAGCTCCTAATGATAATGAAACTAGTGCAACAACCATATTGATTAGTAGCACAAGCCAAATGGAGCCGACGTGTACAATATCAAGGACATAAACCCCGAATAGCACAATAATAGTCGTTTGAATAAAAGCAAACAATCCATAACCAATCATATAACCAGCAACAATTTCAGAACGTTTAATCGGTGTCGCTAGTAAGCGTTCCAAAGTCCCTGAAGTTCGTTCTTTTAACAACGCTATACCAGTAATTAAAAAGACGAAAAAGAACACGAAGAAGCCTGTTAGCATCGGGCTAAAAATATCAAAAATAGCGGTATTATCATCGCCATATACATATTCAGTCGTCAACTTCATCATGGCAGATTGTTCAGGCTGTAAAACCTGAGAAAGCTTCATCTTTAAAGCCTTAGCTGTTGAAGGATCATCATTTAATATAGTGAGCTTCAATTGAGTTTGCTGAAAAGCTAACCAGCCATCATATTTTTCATCTTTTAGACTGGCAATAGAAAAATCATTTTTTGGGATAACGCGAAAATCCGAATCTTCAAGCTTTTCGATTATTGATGCAGGACCATTTGATACGACTAGTGTCATGTCAGGTTCGTTACTATTAAAAACAAAATACATTAACGAAAGCACAAGAAGAGGGGCAAAAAATAATAAGCCAAGTGTACGTTTATCACGTATCATTTGCTGCATAATTCTAGTAACAATTGCGCCGATTCTCATAGTGCTTCACCTCCAGCCTTTAAAAACACTTCATCAAAATCCTTTGCCTGATAATGAGCTTTCAATTCATGAGGTGTACCATTCGCGATAATATGACCATTACGTAGCATAGCTAGCTGGTCACAGCGCTCTGCTTCATCCATTGCATGTGTCGTTACTAAAATTGTTTTATGCTCATCTTTTTTTAGACGAATTAACTCCTGCCAAATTTCTTTTTTCAATACGGGATCAATCCCAACAGTTGGCTCATCTAAAATCAACAACTGAGGATTTTGGATAAGGGCAATGGCAAGGGATAATCTCCGTTTCATTCCCCCAGAATAATTCAACACTTTACTATTTAAATCATCCTTTAAATGAACAAGGCCTGCAGCATAATTGACACGCTCCGCACGTTCTTTTTTGGATAATCGATAAAGCTTAGCAAAAAAATGGAGATTCTCTTCACCGGTTAAATCCAAATACAGTGCATCAGATTGTGCCATATAACCGATATCTGTCAGTAGTTGCTTATGGGGGACGGTATGATTTAACACTTGAATATGACCATTATCGGGCTTGATCATTCCCATAATCATTTTAATTAACGTCGTTTTCCCACAGCCTGAAGGGCCAAGTAAGCCAATAAGCTGTCCCTTAGGAATTTCTAAGGAAAGCGGGGCAATTACTTGTTTTTGGTGAAACTTTTTTTCTATGGAGTTTAATGAAATTGCATTGTTTCCCATATATCCATCTCTCCTTTACTGAACACAGTGTTGATACTTGAAATTTTAAGGTAGTGAATTGGGAATTACAATAAACAAATAACTAAAAAGTGTTAAGTGATTTTGGATTTCAACATTTTCGAGCTAGATGAAATCAGATTGCCTAGTCCAAACAAATTCGTTGTACATAGTAGCTATAATCATCAAATTCGATGAGGAATATTGCAGTTTTTAACAAATAAGAATGTATACCGACTAAAAATTTTAAAAAATAACTATTTTACTAAATTAGATTGTTGGAAATTAATAAAAAAGACCCGATAAATAAGGTAAATGCTGTAATGACTACTACTTTTTGAACTTGTTGTAATTATTGAGGTAATCATCTAACAACATGGCTAAATACTAACGGATTAAAGTGATAATACAATGGGGGTTCTAAATGTCTATTCACGATATCATGAATTTTGAAACGAAACGAGCTATAAAACTTGCATTACTTGTACAAATAGAGAAAGTAGGTTTTGAGCGAGTAACAGTAAAAAACCTAGCTATTACTGCAAACATTAATCGAGGAACTTTTTATCTACATTATAAAGATAAATTTGAAGTGATGGAGGATTTGCAGCAGGAATTATTAAATGAACTAGAGAGCTATGTAAAAAACGTTCAACCGCTAGATGCTTTTCACTCGATAAAAATAGGCCAACTATATCAGCCATTTATTACAGTATTTCAATTTATTAAAGAGCATGCAAGAGCTTTTCGAATTATTTTAGGGGAGCAGGGGAGCCCCGCCTTTAGCAGGAGAATGAAGAAAGTTTTTAGTAATCATATTTTGGATAAAATCTCTGTGATTCGAGAAGAAGGGCTTGACCCAGAGTTTCTACAATATTTTGAGGCTTTTTTAACTTCCGCGATTTTAGGTGTTATTCAAGAGTGGTTACGCAGTGGAGATGAGAATTTAAATGTGGAGGAGTTAGCCATGATTCATTTTAGGTTATTGCGCTTCATTGGTAATTTGGCATCTTTGCAGAAATGAATTTTTATATTCCTAAGTTTAAGAATCTGCTTGCTACAAGAAAGCAAGCAGATTCTGACGTTTAGCTTTACAAATGTAAATCACGTTTAACAAAAACACGAATAGCTAGCATATAGCATAGCAGCCCGATTACAAACAATGCTCCTAGCATCCAAATGGACGAGCTATTTTGAGTCATTAATTTTTCAGGTGCAAACAATGAGTAAATGGTGAAGTACTTAAGCTTTTCTAAAGAACCACCCATATTACTAAGCGCTTGAATTAAATAAAATAGAATAGGAATCCCTGTACTATATGCATAAGAGGTTCTTAAATCTTTGCTACTGCAGGATACTAAAAAGCAGTAGCCACTAATGGCAAAGTGTAAGAAAAAAAGACCGATATTTAATGTCAAAAAAGCACTTAAATCCAGTTCATTTGGAAATAGAATCCCTGAAAATAAGATGGCTATTAAAGTTGTTACCGTGAGCAATATAAAGATACTGGCAATCAAAAAAAATGCTTGCGTGAAGACAATTTTAAAACGTGTATTCGGTGTTGCAATTAAGTATGCCATGGAACCGTTATCGATATAGCCCATCATTAGTTTATTTGCCAACATAATAATAAAGACTAACGGCAAAATAAGTAATAAAAAGCCATACAAATAAGTAGATAGAAATTCAATTAATGAATTGCCTATGTTACTCATACCAAATGCTGACATCAATTCTGGCATTGTTTCGGTAAGCTTATTAAGAGTATTGCTCATTTCAGGGTTATACATATAGACAATACTAATGATATAGAGCATTAATACAGCGAGTATAATAGTAAAAAGTTTAATAGTAGCTAGCATCTCATGTTTTAGCAAAGTAAAGTTCATGACTCTTTTCCTCCACTTTCGTAGTAATGCATGAATATATCTTCAAGAGATTGTGAAATGATATCGAGGTCATTAATTTTATAGTCTGTTAATGTATGCAGTAATGTTTGGACATTACCCTGAACTTTTATAATTGCTTGTGTTGGTCCAATTTGTTCTATAGTATGTTGCGCGCCTAAAAAACGAGATAGTTCTTGCTCGCTTTGAAATTCAATTAAATACTTTTTAGATTTTCGCTTTTTTAAGTCAGCGATTGCTTCCGTTGCAACAATCTTGCCGGCATTAAGGATTGCTACACGGTCACAAGTTTTTTCAATTTCTTCAATCATATGAGAGGACATGAATATGGTCGTTCCTTTTCCTTTTTCAGCTAAAATAAAATCGATAAACTTTGTTTGTATAAGAGGATCTAATCCACTTGTCGGTTCATCTAGAATAACTATCTCTGGGTTATGCATAAATGCGCAGATGAGACCTACTTTTTGCTTCATACCCTTTGACATTTTCTTAATAAGCCCAGTAGCATTTAATTCAAAGTATTGCATGAGTTCATGAGCTCTTGTTAAATCATTTAACCCTCGCATTTGGGCAATGAACTTGATGAATTGATGTCCAGTCATTTTATCGATAAATGCAATTTCTCCAGGTAAATAGCCTACGAATTTTTGAATTTCGGCTGTAGATTGGCGACAATCTAACCCTTTAATAAAACACTGACCTTGTGTCGGCTGTAAGAAGCCCATTAAGTGCCGAATTGTTGTAGATTTACCTGCACCATTGGGTCCTAAAAATCCGAACACTTCACCTTTTTCGATTTGTAAGTCCACATTCTGTACACTATAAAAATCTCCAAACTTTTTTGTTAGATTATTGACCTCAATCATTGCCATACATTTCACCCCTTCGACTGTTCTTTATAATGATTATAAAACTAATTTTTAAAAAATAAATTACTATACAATGCAACACTAAACAGTGTGAGCTAAATGGCTGTGCGATATAAAAAAAGAACATGAATGGTTTCTTTAAAAAGACTCCATCATGTTCTCCGCCAAGTGAGGACAATTTTACATGTACCAACAGCTTGAAGATATTTATTCGCCATAATAATTATTCAGTGCTACTTCTAAACGTTCTTCTAGGTGCTTCGAAATATAACCCAACACAAATTGCTCTTTTTCCATCTCAATTTGAGAGGAACGAAAAAGTTTTCTAAAATAGCCTGCATTATTCTCTATAGAATATTGCTGTAGTGCTTCTGTCCGTAATGTCGACACAATTTCATTTTCAATATGACGCTCACGAATTTTTTGCACAATATCCTTCACACTATGCTCTTGGAGTTCTGAAATTTGTTTTTGTAAATTTTCGTTTTCTAGCTTAAGCTCAGCTGTTTCTTTTTGAATTTCTTCTACTTGAAGATCCGATTCAGAGGATACTAATTGAATTTTTTGTGCGAGAAAGTCTTGATTGATCGTCACTTGTAGGGTGCCATGTTCTTCGTCGGGAAGAATGTTAAAAAGCCCAGTTTGTATCATTTGCTGAAGAACATTTCCAAGAACATCAACCTTGTTCGCTAAATCATCAGTACCCATAGTTGTTGCAGTTATTTGGTGTTTGATGTGTTGACCATTGTCATCAATTCCTAGTAAAAGCTTTAAGCCCTTAACGCGGTGTTCATCTTTTAGCAGTAAAATCATGCGAAGTCTTAAGATGGCAGGAAGGTTCAAACGAATATTGGTATTTGGGCTATTCGTAGCATTATCAAAAATATACTGTTCGAACGGTTTAATATAATAGCGAAGCATCGCATCCGTTATTTCAAACCAGCTAGCGACTTCTGAAGTAGAATAATAATTTGTTTCCTCAATATGCGCTAAATAGCCGTCATTATAAAGTATTTCTTCTGAAGGTGTATTTTGTATTACGACAAACAATGGGTCTTGTTGCACGATTCCGAGTACCAATTCTTTTGCATTATTTAGTTTAAGCATCCTTTCACACCCCACTTATTTTTCCGTATCATTTATTCCTTATATAGGTTTCTATTCTACTGGAAGCAATTGTATGACAATTTTGTAAAGGAAATAATTATTAGAACCAATGACCTAACAATCTTTTCTGGTCTCTTAAGAAAAATTTAAGAAATCTCCTCGGAAATCTTTAAGAAATGCTCTTTATATTAAAAGTATTCAAATAATACTTTGATCGGGGAGAAAGTGTATGTTAACGTTCCTTACTGAATTTATAAAACATCCAAAAACGATAGGTGCAATTTCACCTAGTTCTAAAAAATTAGCAAAAAAAATGGTCGACCAAATTTCTTTTGAAAATGCCCGGTATATTGTTGAACTAGGTCCGGGTACGGGTTCATTTACGAAAGAATTAGTGAAAAGAAAAGAGCAGTCAACAAAGTTAATTCTTATTGAAAATAATAAAGTTTTTTGTGAAAAGCTTCGTGAACAATTTGAACATGAGCCGAGTATAATCGTAATACATGGTTCAGCAGAGGATTTATGCGATTATATGTCAGCATTAAATATTAAAAAAATTGATTATGTCGTATCTGGATTACCTTTTACATCATTGAATCCTGCCATTTCATCACGTATTTTACATAATGTAAAGGAGTGCTTAGAAGATGGAGAATTTATCACATTCCAATATTCACTTGTTAGAAAATCATTTATCCAAAATTATTTTGAAGACATTTCACATGAAAAAGTATGGATTAACCTTCCACCTGCCTATGTACTCAGCTGCAAACTTGGAAATGTGAGGGCTAGCTAATGGGATTACAAGATCTTCTATCATATATTGAGCAATACGGTTATTTTGCTTTATTTTTCAGCTTATGGCTAGGAATCGTTGGTATGCCCCTTCCGGATGAGATGATTGTGATGAGTGGTGGATTTTTATCATCGTTAGGAAAAATGAGTGTGTTGAAAGCTTTTGTACTAACTTATCTTGGCGCAGTTTCAGGACTTTCCTTAGGGTTTATTCTTGGAAAGGTGTTTGGTCATAAAATACTGGATAAATTGGTGAAAAAGAACAAGGCTAAATATTTATTACAGTCAAAAAAATTATTAGATAGGTACGGTCATTTTGCTTTAGTGATAAGCTATTTTATACCAATCGTGAGACATATACTTCCATATTTAGTAGGTATGAATAACGTGTCATTTAAAAAATACGCTTTGTATTACTACTCAGCAGGTTTTGTTTGGACACTGATTTACTTTACACTTGGTTTGTTCTTTGGAAAACACATTGAAAATATTTCCATGATAGCGACGAAATACGGTATTTACTTTGGTGCTTTCGTTAGTATTGCAGTATGTTTTTATTATTTTTATACACGAAAATTAAAGTCGGTATCAGAGTGATTTTATTATTTTTATATACGAAAAATAAAAAAATAGTTAAAATTAGGAACTGTAATTATGAGTGGGAATATTTTCATGAAATAGGTTGATTGGAACGAAGACTGAACGCCCTAGGAAAGCGCCAAGTTGGAACGAAAATCAACCTCGTGTTATGATGCTAGGTCTGATTAATAGGCATCTGATAATTTAAAATACTTTGAAATTTGGTGGGATTAGATGACGAAAGAAACAATACTGATAGTTGATGATGAAAAAGAGATTAGAAATCTTATTGCTATTTATTTAAAAAATGAAGGCTACGATATTCTAGAAGCAAGTGATGGAGAGGAGGGCTTAAATCTTTTAAAGAAACATAAAGTACATTTAATTGTTCTAGATATTATGATGCCGAACGTGGATGGCATCGAAATGTGTATGAAGGTAAGGGAAATAGCCGAGATGCCTATTATTATCCTGTCAGCAAAGTCTCAAGATATGGATAAAATCGTGGGATTATCCATAGGGGCAGATGATTATGTAACAAAGCCCTTTAACCCTTTAGAGCTAATTGCGCGCATAAAATCTCAACTTCGTAGATATATCAAAATGAATCGACTAGATAGTATGAATGAAAGTGAGATAGAGATTGGTGATCTGCGAATTAATACCGACACACATGAAGTAATCGTCAACAATGAAAAGGTAAAGCTTACGCCAAGGGAGTTTTCTATTCTTGAATTACTTGCAAGAAATCAAGGCATAGTCATGAGCGCTGAGCAAATTTATGAAAAGGTTTGGAAGGAAGAGGCTATACAGTCTGAAAATACGGTAATGGTACATATACGAAAAATACGAGAAAGAATTGAGACAAATCCAAGAAATCCTCAATATATTAAAACAGTATGGGGAGTAGGTTATAAAATTGAGAAAGATCATTAAGCTATTCAAATACTTACTAAGTAAACTAAAAATACTTATTGTAAAGGCTATTACGAAAGTACGAGCAAGTATTAGAGTCCAACTATTAACGACTTTTATTGTTTGTGCATTTTTAGGACTACTTGCCGCACGGGTCACGCTCCCGTTTGTTTTAAATATCAATGAAACAGCTACAGTTGATTATAGTCAAGGGATGCAGCAGATAAATTTTCAAGCGCAGCAAGTTGCAGAATTAGCTGTCAATGATAATAGTATAGAATCCTTACAGAAAATGATTGAATCAGAAAATGACAAATTAGCACAATATCAAGGTGCGTTGAAAGTGTTAGTTACCGATGAGAGCGGTAAGGTATTGTATAAGACGAAACAAGTGGAAGAGGAACAAATTGATTTACATAATAAAATTCGAAATGTAATGGATTTTGCGATAAATCACCCACTCTATAATTATGAGATACCGGCAATCGAACAATCGCGGCAAGAATTTATTGCCTTTTATCCATTAACTTTAGATAATAAAAACTTTTATTTGTTCGTTAGTGGAATTCCCGAGGGGACGGTTATTGCAAAGTCGACAGAGGGTTTTATCCCTTTATTTATTGGAATTGTTGTATTTGCTTTCTCATTCTTCTATATAACGAAAAGAAAAATGAAACAAATCGAGGCGCTTGCTAAGGGGGTAATGGAAATCGCAAAAGGAGATTTAACCTATCGCATTGAGAAAAAAGGGATAGATGAAATCGCTTTATTAACAGAGAATGTCAATCAAATGACCGAAGCTATTATGACGAATATAGAGATGGAACGGAAGATTGAAAAACAAAAAAATGAATTAATTACGAATGTTTCGCATGACCTACGAACACCACTTACTTCGATTATGGGTTATTTACGATTGTTAAGAGATGAAAGGTATGACACAAAGGAGCAATATGATGAGTATTTAAAGATTGCTTTCTCAAAATCCGAACAGTTAAAGAACCTGATTGAAGATTTATTTGAATATACGAAGCTAACGAATGACAGCATTGTCCTTGGGCAACAGGAGGTATGTATGAATGAGCTTCTCGATCAATTAATTGAGGAGTTGATTCCGCAAGCGGAGGAAAACCATCGTACATTTATTAAAAATTTCTCAGAGGAGCGGATTTTTGCTTCAGTGGATTCTGAGAAAATTGTTAGGGTCTTTGATAATTTATTAATGAATGCTATTAAATATAGTACAGGTGACGGTGAGATTTTTGTTTCTCTTAAAAGAAAAGAAAGTAATGTTCAAATCTGTGTTGCTAATGAAAGTGATGAATTTACATCTGAAGAGCTAACGAGCTTATTTGAGAGATTTTATAAAAAAGATCAATCAAGAACAAGTGTAGCGGAAGGCTCAGGACTTGGACTTGCTATTGCAAAGAGCATTGTAGAACTACATGGTGGCAAAATCGACGCGAAGTATACGGATGGTATGTTGCAGGTTAACATCGAACTGCCTATTACAGCTTTATAAAAAATAGAAAGGTAGCATCTAATAGTACAATGCTACCTTTCTTCATGGGTGAATTAGTTGCTCAATAGTGAGAATATGATTGGCTTTAGTGTGAGGGAGTATCTTTTGTAAGTGCATAAAAATATTTTTGTCCTTAATAATAATTTGAATTTCTGTATAGCTATATTGTTTTTGGACCTCTTGAACATATTCTGTAATTTTCAATAAATGATGTGGGTCTTTCATTTCTACTTCTACAAAAAAGGGCAGCGTTAATTGATGTAAACTTAAGCAACCGCGACGAATCCAAATCGCTTCATTAACGTAATAACGGATAGGTAATTGACGATTACTTGCGATAAATAAGTCCATTTATGTCTCCTTTTTTATATCATGATGATAGTAATGATGGATAGAACCATCAAAATGATGGATAGAATCGTCAAAGTGACGGATAGAACCGTCAAAGTGACGGATAGAATCGTCAAAGTGACGGATGGAACCGCCAAAGTGACGGATAGAACCGCCAAAGTGACGGATAGAACCGTCAAAGTGACGGATGGAACCATCAAAATGATGGATAGAATCGTCAAAATGACGGATAGAATCGTCAAAGTGACGGATAGAACCATCAAAATGATGGATAGAATCGTCAAAGTGATGGATAGTGAACCCTTTAAAGACAGATACGTATACATCAATCGTCTTTAGAAAATATTTTAACGCAATTGATTGTATTTCGTCATCTTGCAAGTTTATTGAAGAATTTCTTTTCTAATTACGTCAATACTATATATTATATTTGGCTGTAAAAGGGGACATTTTGATGAAGAAAATGATAGTATTTACTTTATTGCTACTTTTTACAGTTTGTTTTACTTCAATATTTGTTCACGCTAAGGAGAACCATGAAGAAGACTTAGTTAGTAGGTTTATGCCATCGAATGCGTCACTTATAAGCCCTAAAAATCCTTTCTCCACACGGCCAATTCAATTTTATGACTTAGACCAAGATGGACAGAAAGAAATAATATTCACTTATAACATTAAAGCAAAGGGTTACCCTTTTCAGTTTGGATCTATAGTGCTAAAAAAACACAATACAGATTGGCGAAAGATTTGGGAAACTAAAATGCAAGGAGTCGATTTGGATTTTTCTAGTTTGGTAGATATTACTGGTGATGGCACAAAAGAATATTTATTTGGTGTGACGATTGGGGCGGCAATGGGAAGCAATCTGGAAGTGTTTCAATGGATTAATAACTCATTCAAAAAGATTGCTGAAATTCCTTATCACAAAATGGACTTTGTAAATGGAGTACAAAAAGTTGGTCTAGCAGTTTGGCAAATGTATATTGGTGATAGTTATTTAGTGGATGTATTAAAATGGAATGGTGAAAAGTTGGTCTATAACGAAGAATTATATTCTAATTACTATCCAATCATCGAAAAGTTTTATAAAGAAAAAATTTCAAATATGGATGCCTGGTTTTATTGGTATTGCCTTGCAGATGCCCAAATCAAAGCAAATAAATTTGAAGAAGCATCTAAATCTATTCAAAAGGGGATTGCATTAGCTAAAAAATTATCAATGGAAGATGTAATCGAAGACTTTAATGATTTAAAAGAAAGACTAGAAAATAAACAAAAGCATTCGCCAAAATAAAAACGCACATTACTAAAATCATTTAGCAATGTGTGTTTTTTTATTTGGATAGTGAGTAGACTTTAGTGAATATCACGTTTTTTGAAGTTCCCACCACGTACCTCTGAAACATCAGAAATAACTATGAAGGCACCTTCATCAATATCTTTAATAATCGATACAAGTTTATTTTCTTCCATACGGTTAATAACACAGTTTAATATATCAGTTGGTTCATTGGAGAAACCGCCTCGCCCTTTAGTATATGTAACACCACGACCTAAACGAGCTTGAATCGCATCACCAATTTCCTCTGATCTTGCACTGACAACACGAACATCTTTTGATTTTTCTAAACCATCTTGGATAATATCGATAACGTTTTTCGCAATAAAGTATGTTAAAGCTGAGTATAGTGCGCTCTCTAAGCCAAAAATAAAGCTTGCCCCTAAGAAAATAAAGGCATTAATAAATAATATAATATCCCCGACTGAAAACGGAACCTTACGTGAAAGTAACACGGCTAAAATTTCAGAGCCATCCAAAGCGCCACCGTTACGTAAGACAATCCCAATCCCAACACCAAGTAACATACCACCAGATAAAACAATTAATAGTGGATCATTCGGACCTAAAATTGTTTTAACATCATGCATAAGCACTGTGGAAATAGATAGAGCGGCAATCCCAGCAGTACTCATCAATGCAAATGTTTTACCTACTTGTTTGTAGCCAATCCAAATAAACGGAATGTTTAATACAAAGAGCAGTACGCCTAATGGAATACCAAAGAGGGTTGCGCCCATAATACTAAGCCCCGTCACGCCACCGTCAATGACATCATTCGGAATTAATACCGCTTCTAGTCCATATGCCGCGATGATGGCGCCAATTATAATCATGATAAATTTTCTTGTGTTTTCAACTGACTTACTTTTTTTCATAAATCTTCTCCATTTCTTTATGTAAAATACTACTTAAGGTTTTGGAATAATATTTATTGCTATTGTTTTTGTCTCAGTATCAGTCTCTTTATTTGAGTCGGCCATATTATAGTATCTATTAATTAAACCATTTAATTCATTTTCAAATTTATTGAATTGATCATTCGTTAACGTTAAATCAATAAATGAAAAAGTTGCACAATCTGCAAGACTTTCTTCTTCATCAAGTGAATGTAAATAATTTTGATATTGAGATAGTAAAGTTAATTGATAGTAGGAAACATAATTTAATTTTTGTTTGATTGTTAGTTGTGCCCAATCATCCTCATTAAGTTTTTCTGCTCCTTCATTTACTGCATAAAATTTTTCTGTAACAGAACGTACTTTTCGCTCTTTCACAATTTTTATGATGTTTTCATCCACTAAAATTTGAATGTGCCGATACAAAGTAGCTTGAGGTACATCCTTTATGATAGAAATCATCTCCAAAGTGCTTAAGCCATCTTCTTTCTCGTGCATGAGAGCTTGTAAAATTTTCATTCTCACAGGGTGCATTAATACCTCTGCTTTATTCCGCATAAAACGATCCTCCTATCATATGGAATCAAGGGAAGCAATCAAATGTTATCAATATGAGAACATTACCAAAAAATATACTATAGGTTTTTTAAAAGGATGTACAGTAAAAAGGTAATGAAATTTTTTACATCTTCTGTTATCATTATTGATAATGATAATGAATGGGGGTTTTAGAAATGAAATTACACTATGGTTTTGATGATTTGCAGCAAATAGATTGGGCAAGTATACTTCCAATCATTTTGCCATTTATATTCGTAGGATTTGTTCTAATCATTGTTGCTTTATTCGACTTATACCGGCACCGCGATACGAGAGAAAACATACTAATGTGGACCATTATTATTTTGTTCTGTAATTCAATTGGTTCTGTTCTATACTTCATTATTGGTAGAAAGGATGTAAATAAACGTGCGCTTAGAAATTAAAAATATTACGAAAAAGTTTAAACAAAAAACAGCCGTAAATGATTTTTCAATGGTCATTGATGTTAATGAATGTGTCGGGTTAATTGGACCAAATGGAGCGGGGAAATCCACGTTAATTCAAATCATTGCCGATATTCTGAATGCAGACAAAGGAGAAATTCTTCTTGATGGTCAAAAGATTTCATCTATGAGAAATCATATTGGTTACTTACCTCAGTATCCTAATTTTTTTTCATGGATGACAGCATTTGAAACATTGTCCTTTATGGGGACACTTTCTGGCGTAGCAAAGAATGAATTGAAGAAAGAAATCCCATTGCTTTTAGAAAAGGTCGGCTTAGGGAAGGAAGCACATAGTCATGTCGGGACATTTTCTGGTGGTATGAAGCAACGCCTTGGCATCGCACAAGCATTATTGCATAAGCCAGCTTTAATGATTATGGATGAACCGGTATCAGCGCTAGATCCAATAGGTAGAAGAGAAGTGTTAAATCTATTAAAAGAGATCAAACAAGAAACGACAGTTTTAATATCAACGCACATATTGAGCGATGCAGAGGAAATTTGTGAGCGCTTTGTGATGATTAAAAATGGTTGCAAAATAGAAGATGCTACAAAGTCAGAGCTGCTAAAACGCCATCAAGAATCAGCTATCTTTTTAGTGATCAGAAAGGCAGATTTTCAGTGGTTACCAATGATTGAACATTTACCATATGTGAAGAAAATCGAAAACTGTGGAGATGGCTTCAAAATACACGTTGAAAATTTGCAAACAGATGCTAATCGACTAATACAACATGGATTAGATTCAAAAGTGATGTTTACTAAATTTGAAGTAGGTATTCAAGACAATCTAGAAGAAATATTTTTGGAATTGGTGGTGTAATAAAATGAGAGCTTTTATTGCATTAAGCAAAAAAGAAGTACAGCAAATGGCAAGGGAATATAAAATATTTTGGCTCCCAATCGTATTTATTTTACTAGGGCTAACTCAGCCGATTATGATGTATTATTTACCTGTTATTTTACAATCAGCGGGTGGTATTGAGGGTATAATAATTGATCCTACGATGGCAAAGCCTGTGGGACAGGAGGTACTAGCCTCAACATTAAATTCACAGTTTGATCAGCTAGGCATTATTATTTTGGTCGTTGCCACTATGAGCATTATTCAAGGAGAAAAAGCGAATGGCATGATGGCATTTATCTTAACAAGGCCAGTATCGATATCTTCTTATTTAAATAGTAAAATCATCATCCATTATATATTGGCGGTTATATGTATAGCTCTTGGCTATGCAGTGTCCTATGGCTATTCAGCGTATTTATTTACTTCGGTTCCTATGACGCAAGCTATGTGGGCTTTAGCATTTTATTGTGTTTGGCTATTATTCATCATAACGTTTGTCGCAATGATGAGTACATTTTTTAATAGTCCTGCATTTATTGCACTAATAAGTATTGTTAGCCTATTTATTTGTCGTTTTATCGCTGGCCTACATCCATTAATAGATGTTGTGAATCCTGCTAGTAATAGTATGTATGCAACAAATATTTTAATGTCGGGTGATGTGGGATCTTGGGTTGGCATCAATATTGTAGTAACGCTGCTGTTAGTTGTATTGATGATCATTACTATGCAAAGTTTCATTGCGAAAAAGAAATTTTAAATGAAATTAGGTGAAAAAATTTGTTATCGATACAAGATTTACAGAAGTCGTATGGCCAGCAGGAGGTTTTAAAAGGAGTAGAGTTAAAAATAGAAAAGGGAGAAATACTTGCGTTTGTTGGTGGGAATGGTGCAGGTAAAACAACGACATTAAATTGTATTGCTGGATTAGTAGAACAAAATTGCGGAAAAATAATAATTAATAATGTTTCGAAATCGCAATCGCTAGAATATAAAAAGCAATTTTATTTTATACCCGATACGATTCATGTATTTCCAAATATAGCTGCATATGATTGGATACATTTTGTTTTGAAGCTATATGAAAAGACTGATGATGAAAAACTACAAAGCTTTATTAGCATCTTTGGTATGGAAAAAAGTATTTATAAACCTATGGGAACGTATTCTTATGGAATGCTTCATAAGATTGCGTTGATTACTGCTTTTACAATTAGTCCGCCTATCCTAATTATGGATGAGCCGTTAAATGGATTAGATCCACTTGCTGTCGTTGCTTTTAAAAATTGTATGAAAGAGTATGTTGAAAAAGGGGGGACCGTGCTCTTTTCAACTCATTTGTTAGATGTTGCTGAGAAAATTTGTCAATCCATTTCGTTTTTAAAAGATGGCAAGATCGTCTTACATGAGCGTGTTGAGAAATTGCTAGTCGATGGGAGCTTAGAGACTATTTTTATGGAGAAACAAGCTAATGAAGGATAATATGCAATTAATCAAATTCTTTTTAACATCCTTTTATGCAAAGCCAAAGCAGCCAGTAATTCAAGCACTCCTAATTATTGCATTTATTTATGTAGCCATGCAGTATTTTGTACTTACCTTCATTATCTATTTCATAGCGACCCCAGAGGAGTATTTATTTTACAATGTTCTTCTTTCAAATGGTGTGACATATTTATTGATTTCGTATTTTGCCATTTCGGTAGTGTTTAGTCAAAGTGATTTTGCTATATTTGCTCATTTACCGATTTCAGCGAAAAAGGTTGTCATGTCTAAAATTATAAGTGGAGTAACTCTACCGATAATGGCGGTAAGTATTTTATCAATACCTACATTTTCGATATTCCTGAAAGAGTTTAGTCTAGGTGTTGCTATAAAATCAATAGTATTTTTACTTGTCATGAACGTTTTAATTGTATTAATCCTTCTATTAGTGTTGTCCATTTTGAATCATTTTCGCAGTGTGTTTATTAATGCATCCGTATATCTACTGGTTAGGATGACGCTTATAGTAGGTATTGGTATAAGCCCAATATTGTACTTTCTAATAAAAAATAATCATGCAATCAGCACTGTTTTAGTGAAATTAGATGTTTCAACAATATCATCCTTAAGTGCTTCAATTTCTGATTTTTTAGAAATAGGTTATCGTTTTGCAATGCAACAGTCATTGGTGGAGACGCTTTTGTCATTTAATACGGCAATAAGTTTTATCTTATTATTCGTACTATGTTATGTATTGTTTAAAGCAACTATAAAAATAATAGCGTCTAAGTATTATGAACATGGCTTGCTTGTAAGTAGAATAGAAAAAACGACTAAAGTTTGGGGGAGAGATATTCAAAGCAGCTGGATCAATTATTTGCAGCGTGAATATTGGATTATTCAGTCTGAACCTTATTTTAAAATGCAAGCTATTTTAGGGATGGTTTTAACGCCAATTTGTACAATCATTTATTTAATTCTCGGACAGACGACTATTTTAAAGGTTGAATGGATGTTGGACAACGAATCTTTTCTATTTGTCTATATGGTTTTGTTGATGAGTTGTATGAACAATATTAGTGGGACTCCCTATTCAAGAGAGGGGAAATACTATGCATCTAGCATGACACTGCCATTTGATTCACAAAAGGTTTATCTAGCAAAAGTTATGACTTCATCATGTATCGGCATGATATCGGTTGTAATAAGCTATATTATTTATATGCTATTTGCTAGAGCTGGTTTTATAACAGTACTGCATTTACTGATTACTTTACTATTAGTCATGACTTATAATTTATTGTCTCCGCTTTATGATAGAAGGCATCCATTACTTGAATGGTCTAATCCATCGGAGGCAATAAAATCAAATCCTACAGTTTTAATAAGCTTGCTTTATGGATTACCGATATTGATTGTCATTGGGCTTCTCCATTTTAGCTTGCTTACTTTCAATGTTTCTCCATCGATGACAGCCCTAATTATTTTGGTAATTGTAACTTTATGTACAATTACAGTAATTATAAAATGTTTTTTGAAGGAAAGAATATGAAAGGATACTTAAACAATTGAATGTGAAATTAGATCTAAAGAGTAACATTCCTTTGTATCTTCATTCAGTGGGTGTCCAAACACCTACTGAATGAAGATACAGCGTCCGGACGCAATTACGCAAGGCGAAATTGATGTGAAGTTAACCCAGCAACTTCTTTTTGAAATAGCAAAAGGGAACTTGCAAAATGGTGACCCATTGCCTTCCATTCGTAATTTAGCGGCTGAAACAAATCTCAATCTTCATACCGTTCATAAAAGCTACAAGGAGCTTCAAAAGAAGGGGATAATTGATATAAAACCTAACTCAAAAGCAATTGTTATTAAGTCCGCTGAAGCAAAGAGCTTTGACCTTCAACAAATTTCTATAAAGGTTGAACAAATAATGTGTGAAGCTTATGTTTTAAGTATTATCGAACATCAACTACAGCAGATGTTACATGAAAATTTGCATAAATATTATAGTGAGCGTTAAGAGAGAAAGAGATGGCTGCTGCAATATACAGAAGCCATCTCTTATTAATTAGCATGTATTTTAGTAAACTCATCCTTGGTCATTCCGAAATAGACCTCGTCGTAAAAGGTACCATTTGTATATATCATATTTCTTAAGCGGCCTTCCTCCACAAATCGTAGTTTTTTATGTAAAGCTATAGAAGATGCGTTAAAGGAGTAAACACAAATGGTTGCTTTCTGATAGCGAAGTTCTAAGAAATAATGCTTTAAAATGGTTAAAATCATATCTTTTGCATATCCTTTTCCTCTATATGGAGGAAATATCGATATAGCATAATCAAAGGTCCCGTTCTTGGCATCACATCCAGAAACTTCAATGGTCCCCACGGCATTGTTCGAAGCATCCTCCGCAATCCAGTAAAAATCATCACTCACTGTAGATGCCCCTTGTGATGATATTTCATTGATCCATTCTTCAATTTGCTGATTTGTCCGAGGAAAAGCGATGGAATCAAGATTTTTTAGTATATCATCATCTAAATTTTCAAACATACGAATGTCCTCAGACTTAGGCGCTCTTAAACGTATTTTATCTCCACACCAATAGGATACTTTCATTGAATTACCTACCTTTCTAATTTATACAGTTAAATTATACCATCGTAATTGTATGGAAGAGAAAAAGCAAGAAACTACTAGAAGAGTTTCCTGCTTTTACAATGTTATATTAAAAATACTGCCACAATGGTTGTAATCACAAGACCAATCGCGACAGGCAATAAATTACGCCTCCTACTTGTTCTACGTCTTCCTTGTATCGTTTGTAGCATAAATTTGCTGATCCACGCTTCATATCCCATGCCATGTAGCGAATAGACTTCGTGACAATGAGTCGAAGGAATATAGGCAGTTATAGATCATTCCCTTGCTAGAATTTGCACATTAGAACATATAACTAACTAAAAACGTATGGCATCTGTCCGTTTTTCCTGTATAAAGGAAAGCGGATTTTTTGAAAAAACTTTTATAATTGAAATCTATAAAAATATTTTGTTTATGCTTTTTTGGCCTATTTATTGTTTTGATTAGTTTGAATACGTATATATTTTTTTGGTAAGAATGGTAATAAGTATTTTAAGCCAGGAGGGAATATATTGTTAGAGTTACAAACGGAGCTTGAAGGAAAGAGGACTACTTTTGGCTATATTAATTACCGAATTAAAGAACTAGGATATACATTGGGGGGAAATTGGGATTATGATCGGGGATGTTTTGATTCCATTTTGTGGAGAGAAGGAGGAGAAACCATTTACTTAAGAGTTCCATTTTCAGTTTTGGAAGGAGAGCTCGACCAATACGATTCATCCATTATTTTCAGTAAACCATACGTTATAAAGCATGTTGTAAATATTGGTTTGGATATGGATAAAAATTCTTTATTGAGTACCACGGGAATTAACCAATTTCAAGAACCTCTTGATAAAGACGGTTACATTAGGAATAAAAATAAATGGGTACATGCGGGAGAAGAAGCTATAAAAAAGTTTATTAGCTGTATGTAATGAGGTCTATTTTTAAAAATCGATGTATTTAACCGTATAAAATGAATGAAGAGGCTGGGACATATCAAAGCCGGATAATTTTTTTGAAAAATTTACAAAGCAATAATGAAACCTGAATTAATACAAAACACAAAATGAGCGTTCTGTATATAGTTCGGTTTTTTTATTGGCTAAAATCTTTTTGTCCCAGCCCCTTTCTTACGATTAGTCAACCTTATTTAAAGAATAATTTAATTTATATTTTTATGAGTGTTAGTGGTGAGGGATATCC
>NZ_JBEGDG010000059.1:0-1506 GCF_040183165.1 Lysinibacillus zambalensis | reverse complement strand
GAGGGCACTGAAAAACTTCATCTGGTTCCACTTAGCGAGGTATTCGACGATTCAATCGTCGAATACCTCGCCTTTTTGTATTCTTTGAAAACCCCCTGCTGTGCAGGGGGTTCCGGAAAGCTTTTAGCTATGGACAATAAAAAAACTCCAAACGTACAATCAAGTCAGGTCTGGTCAACCGACTTCGTACGAAAGGAGCCTTTAAAAATGGATAATAAAAGTTTAGCACATACAACATGGAATTGTAAGTATCACATTGTGTTTGCCCCAAAGTATAGAAGACAAATTATTTATGGTCAAATTAAAGCAGATGTAGGAAGAATATTACGCCAATTATGTGAAAGAAAAGGTGTAGAAATCATAGAGGCAACAGCGTGTCCAGATCATATTCATATGTTGGTAAGCATTCCACCAAAACTAAGTGTATCTGCGTTTATGGGCTACTTAAAAGGGAAGAGTAGTTTAATGATTTTTGATCGACACGCTAATCTAAAGTATAAATATGGTAACCGTCAATTCTGGTGTCGAGGATACTATGTGGATACAGTGGGACGGAATAAGAAAAAGATTCAGGAGTATATAAAAAATCAATTACAGGAAGATATCTTGCAAGATCAAATGACGATAAAAGAATTCATTGACCCATTCACAGGAGAAGAAATCAAGAGAAAGAAAAAATAAGTAAGCCGCTTTAGCGGTTTGTGTGGAAACGGAGTGCGGTTGGCAGACCTTTCAGAATGTCTTTAGACATGGGCCAGTCCCCCAGCGTTTCACGCGCAGAGCAAACCACCAGTTATACTGGTGGTTCTGATTAATTTATAATTGAGAGACTAAATGCAGGTGGTGTTCCCAATGATTTCAAACCAAGAGACTTTCAACTTAAGTCCATATATGGCCATTTACGATATTGTCGTGCCAAAAGATAATATGCTTCGTCAAATTAACGAACTAGTGGATTTCTCATTCATTTTAGAAGAATTGAAAACAAAATATTGTTTAGACAATGGAAGAAATGCGATTCCTCCGATTCGAATGTTTAAGTACTTATTGTTAAAAGCCATTTTTAATGTATCTGATGTAGACCTTGTCGAACGTTCAAAATATGACATGTCTTTCAAGTATTTTTTAGGTATGGCGCCAGAAGATGACGTGATTGATTCAAGTTCACTCACAAAATTCCGAAGACTTCGTCTTCAAGACGTAAGTTTATTAGATATGCTCATTGGAAAAACAGTTGAAATCGCACTCGAAAAGAACATTATCAAAAGTAAAACAATCATTGTGGACGCAACACATACCAAAGCACGTTATAACCAAAAATCACCGAAAGAATTTTTACAAGAAAAATCAAAACATACCCGCAAAGCAGTGTATCAATTTGATAAATCCATGAAAGAAAAATTTCCAAAGAAGAATACTTCTAACGAAGTAAAAGATGAATTAACTTACTGTGAAAGATTGATTGCCATTATTGAAAATAAACCACAAATCGCTCATCTACCAGCT
>NZ_JBEGDG010000057.1:0-1620 GCF_040183165.1 Lysinibacillus zambalensis | reverse complement strand
TAAACCAGCTAATAGATTGTCAATAAAAATCTTTTAAATTAATAAACACTTCATGCTATACTAAAAAGCGCAACCCAAATAACCCTCCGAATTCAATTTGGAAGGTTTTTGTTGTATTTGAAAATGCTGTTACTAAATGGTTTCTTGGAATGGTGTTTTCGTTTTTAAAATCGCATAAATCCAATGTAAAAGCTTATTTGCACAAGCAATAATGGCTACTTTATATGGCTTTCCTTCCTCACGTTTTAAATCGTAGAAGGCTCGTAATCGCTTATTTCGTGCGATAGTTTCAGGTGTTGTTTTCTTTTTTCGACTATCTCGAATAGAACAACGAACAGCTGTATAAAGCATATGGCGAAGCCTAGCCGAGCCGCGTTTAGTAATGTGATTTTTCGTGCCTTTAAAGCGACCTGATTCAAACACACTGGGATCTAGTCCTGCAAACGCTACTAACTTTTTCGGATGATTAAACCGATCAATTTCTCCGATTTCTGAAATAATCGTTGCAGCGATTTTTTCACCTATACCGGGAATTGATTGGAGTAATTCATATTCTTCAAGTTGTGCCGCTAACTCATCAATCTCACGCTCTAACGTAGAAAGTTGTTGGTGGTACACTTGAAGTAAATCAATATACATATTCAGACTGACTAGAAGACTTTGATAAAGAGTCGATTGAAATGGATTGCGTTCTGCAGCTCCGATTAATTTTTCCGATCTTTCAAGCGCCCAATTAAACGAACGTGCTTTGCAATGTGTATCAATGAATTGTGCGATCTCTTCTACACCTGCTTCTTTAACTGATTCAGAAGTAGGGTAAGCTTGTAAAGTTTTTATGGAAATCTCAGCGTATAAATCGCCAAAAACTCCTTTGTACTCAGGGAATATTTGATCTAATACGGCTTGAAATTGAAGCTTTGTTTGAATCATAATTCCCGTCATATTTTCATGTTGCCTTGTTAGATGCCGAAGGTTTAATAACTGTACACCACGCTTTTTCTGAGGCGCTAAATCCTCTTTGTAATACAGTTCGCCTAAGTGATAAGCATCAATGGCATCTGTTTTGGTTTTTCGCAAGCTAGAACTTTTTGCTCGGTAAGATACCAGTGGATTTACGATAATGACAATGTATTCTCTTGCTTCTAAAAACTGTACAACTGGGGCATGATAGTGACCCGTTGATTCCAAAACAACAGGTGGCTTCATCCCTGTTTGACGCTCTAAATCTAATAAATAAGAGTGTAACTCTTCCAATCCATCCACCGTATGATCAATTTTCACACTGCTTTTATAGGGCATTTTTTTATCCAAGAACATTTGAACCTGACTTTCACCTTTTGCGACATCCAGACCAACTACTGGATTCATGTTTATCTCCTCCTAAGGTAGTGTATTGACCGGTAACCTCTATCTAGCTTGTTATTCATATCTTCGCTTGTTATACGGGATCACTATGTCCCAACCAGCCTAATCATGTGTTAACAAGTAGAGGGCGAACAGTTTAGTTGTCGGGATCTAGTCCCACGGGTGCTTCCGTTCGACCCCGGCTACTATCAATCTATAAATTGAATAAAAAATAGTCAACCAGATTTCTCTCTGGTTGACCTTATAATACGAACG
>NZ_JBEGDG010000056.1:0-1721 GCF_040183165.1 Lysinibacillus zambalensis | reverse complement strand
GAAAACATTTGTAGCTGCCGCTTTGCTTTCGCTACAGAAAACATTTGTAGCTGCCGCTTTGCTTTCGCTACAGAAAACATTTGTAGCTGCCGCTTTGCTTTCGCTACAGAAAAACATTTGCCGCTGACGCTTCGCTTTCGCGCAGAGCAGAGCTTCCTGGGGGTGCCCGATGAGCCGCTTGGGCAAACAGATGTTTTTTGCGCGAAAGCGTAGTGCTGACGTAGCGACAGCGGGAGGATGTTGGTCACGAAGGGGTTATCACAGGATGTGATGGATTTAGCCTTCGCTCCTTTATCACTGATCCCCGAGGAGTCGCCCATCCTCCACTCCAATCAACCTATTTGCATGGCATACGTTTAACAAAATGTAATCCCTAACGAATTCATTAGAAATCACTTGTATGGCCTATTACCATAGCAAGTTTCTGTTCACCGGGCGCTATCAACTTAGCTTCATGAACAAAATGCATCCAAAACTGATTGGACTAGTTTTATTTTTCATAAAACTTAGGACAAAATCCCTTTTCTGAAGGACAAAACACCAAATAGGCAGATGGAGTTTGGAAAGTGATAAAAAAGGAATAGTGTTATAAATGCAAAAATAAGAAATCCCTAGAAAATGAGCGTTCTAAGTGTTACGCTATAGGCGAATTGAGTAGAGAGGTGTTCGAAATATGAAAAAGAAATTATTTATTACACGTAAGTTTCCGCCACATATAGTTGAACCGTTAAAAGAGTTTTATGATATTAAACAATGGGAGGAGGAGGAAATTGTTATACCGCGGGAAAAGCTATTAGCAGCTGTCGCAGATTGTGAAGCACTTTGGGTAACGCTTGCTGATCAAGTCGATGAAGAGCTATTAGTACACGCACCCCATTTAAAGCTTGTGACAAATTTAGCAGTTGGATTTAATAATATTGATATTAAAGCTTTGCGTAAACGCGGAATAATGGCGACAAATACGCCGGGAGTTTTAACAAATACGACGGCTGATTTTGTAATGGGATTATTGCTTGCAACGGCTCGTAGAATTCCAGAGAGCGATCGATATTTGCGCGAGGGCAAATGGAAAAGCTGGTATCCAATGCAATTAGTAGGCAAAGATGTTTCAGGGTCCACGATAGGAATTATTGGGATGGGACGTATTGGTCAAGCTGTTGCAAGACGCGCAAAAGGTTTTGATATGAAAATTTTATACAACAATCGTAGACGTCGCCATGAGGCAGAGGAAATGTACGGCTTTCAATATGTATCGTTAGAGGATCTTTTAAAACAATCGGATTTTGTTGTGATTATGACACCTTTTAACGATGATACAGTAGGACTAATCGGGGCAGAGGAACTTGCTTTAATGAAAGATGATGCGGTATTAATTAATGCGTCACGTGGTGGCATTATCGATGAAAACGCACTTTATGAGACGTTAAAAAGTGGTAAGCTGTGGGCTGCAGGGCTAGATGTTTTTGAACAAGAGCCTATTACGTTAGATCATCCATTGTTGACGCTTCCTAATGTTGTAGCACTCCCGCATATCGGTAGTGCCTCGCTTCAAACTAGAACGGCTATGCTGATGCTGAACGTTAAAGCACTTACTGCTTACGGGCAGGGCCAAACTCCATCCAATCGAATAGATTAATGACAATGAAGAAAGAGGCTGGGACAAAACCCATCTCTAAACTAAAAAGCCGATGAAATTTTACGATCAGTAAAATTTCATCGGC
>NZ_JBEGDG010000055.1:0-1738 GCF_040183165.1 Lysinibacillus zambalensis | reverse complement strand
CAAAATTGAACAAGAAGCGCCCTATCTTTCTCTAAAACGAATTTTTTTATAAAAAACGCAAGTTTTTCAGTGCCCTCGTTTAATGATGGGTTCGTACCTTCAGCTAAAATTACGAGTGAAGGTAGCTACAGTATTATTAGTGATTATCTTGGAACGCCTGTCGAAGCCTATGATGAAGAGGGTAACAAGATTTGGTCAGCTGAACTTGATATTTATGGACGAGTAAAGGAATTCACGGGTGAGAAGGACTTTATTCCATTCCGTTATCAAGGGCAGTATGAAGATGTAGAAATTTGCTTGTACTATAATCGATTCCGTTTCTACTCTCCAAGTGAGGGAATGTATACACAACAAGACCCGATTGGATTAAGAGGTGGTTTTGTACTTTATAACTATGTGATTGATACGAACAATTTAACTGACATTCTAGGTTTAAAATCGAATTCTGCGGCATTGGGGAATAATCTAGGAGATGCTCCGGGACCTAAACACGCTGCTCATCATATTGTTATGACAGGTACTAAGGACCCGAATATGAATTCTCTTGTTGCACAGATGAAAGCGCATGGAATTGAACCGGATGGAAAAAATAATGGTATTTGGTTACCAGTACGAGATAGTGATAAAGTAATCGGTGGAGCAGATACCTCTCATCAACAAGATGGGCTACATGGAAAAGATTATAAAAAAGAACTATTCAATAGATTAGATGGAAAGGATAAAGAAACGTTTGAAAATGAACTGCAGAAAATAAAGGAAGAACTAAATAAAGGGCGAACTTGGGAAACAGGAACAACTAAAAAATTAGGGAAGTGTACAAGATGATAGAAAAAGATTACGAGATGATTGTAAAAATATTCGAGGAATATAGTTCCTCATACAATGTGTTGCATCATCAAGTTGAAGACGTTGAAAATGAAACGATTATTTGGAGCAATTCTTATCTAGAAATATACCCATATCAATATGAATTAAATCAATTACCAAAACCAAAAATTTATAAAAAGGAACCGAAATCTAAGGAAGGAATTATAGTGAATAAGTTGAAAAACAATGAACTGTATTTTTCTTATAACGCTGAAAATAAGGGGTGGGGGGGTTCTTTCATAATAAATGAAGTTGAAAAGAAAATCAGTCTTAGATTTCGTAGTAATAGGGCTGGTGAAATGGTTTTAAGCCAAGTGTATTATATAATATATGAAGGATCTGTGATAGAAAAAAGATTGTTCTACACAAGGGACGATGATACGAACGAAGAAACGTTTATGGTTGACAGATATTCATATAATGACAATTCGACTGTTCATACTATTATTAGAGACGGTTTCTTTGGAGAAAAAACAAAAATTTTATCCACAAGGACATTTAGATTTGAGTATGTAAATGGAGATGTACTTATTTACTCGAAACAATTGAAAAAAAATCTAGAAGTTGTTGAAGATCTATTGTATACCTCTAAAAAGGGCAAAAAAAAATAAACAGTGAAATCAGAGACAGGTAATGCGAAACGAAAATAGGGAAATTAAGATTAGAGTGTAAGGAATTGTAATTATCGGATGCAGTGCGATGGGATTTCAATACTCCATGTAGAGAAGAATAAACTTTCTTTTCTACATGGTTTTTTTGTTAGAAATGGAACTGCTTTAATTCATGTATTTCGTTACAAATGTCAACTAATCTATGTACAAAAACGCTCACTTAATTGTGTATAAAATTACTCACCTTCTGGAGCTAGGTG
>NZ_JBEGDG010000054.1:0-1922 GCF_040183165.1 Lysinibacillus zambalensis | reverse complement strand
GGCTACTATCAATCTATAAATTGAATAAAAAATAGTCAACCAGATTTCTCTCTGGTTGACCTTATAATACGAACGGGGTGCTTAGTGGAATAAGGAGATTTAAAATAATCTGTCTTTTTGGGGTCTCGCCAGATTTATGCGGATTTACAACGTTAAGGGAAGAATTGTTCCAAACGGCGCTTTGGAAATGTTAAACTTTAATTATACGAGGGGGGCGAAAAAATGGATTATACTAAAATCTATAATGAGGAACTGATTGCCTTAGTAAAAGAGAAAATAAAGTCAGTCGGTGAAATTAAAGCGGTGAAGTTTTTGAGAGAGCAAACAGGTATGTCCTTAATACAGGCAAAAAAATTTGTAGATTTTTGTAAAGAATAGACATAAAAATTAGAGTCAATAAATTAACCTGTGTTTTATTGCAACAGTATCTATAAAGCATACAAAATAAATATAATAAACGTTTCCAAATGAAAGTTTGGAAACACACCAAAAAGGCACGAATGTTGTTAATTCAACGTTCGTGCCTTTTTACGAGGACTATTGTTTATACAGCTTTTTATGCAAAGCTATATAAATAAAGCTACGATAGGACTTTTCGAGATTTTTCAGAGTGTGTTATCAGAATAAAAACCTGTATATAGAGACAATTTATTAAGCTGTATACCAGCATTTTTTATCGTTCCTATACTTCAATTACAGGGGCTATACAACAATCAGGCGCTTTTCCGTAATAGGGAAAGCTTCTTTATTCATGGAAAGGGCCATATTGCGGAATAACACCTTTAATAGGCATCTATGTTTATATTTAAAAAGCTTAGAAGATTTGAAACTTTATTCAAAAATTAATGTCCAAATTATTAAAGGGGAGGATATTTTGAAAAAGTTTTTATTATTTGCAATAATTAATTTGGCATTAGTCGGCTGTTCTCAAGAGCCAGAAACTAAAACAAGCGAACCAATAACTAAAAAGAATGTAGAAGAGGAAGCGTACATTAACACTAAAACGATTGATTTAGAATTAAAAGAATCGGAAGAAATAGCTATCTTTGAAAAGGCAGTAAGCAAATCAAAAAAAGAGCCTGGTGTAGTCAACATAGCAACAGAACCACAGTATCAATTTAGTAGTGGCAAAGAAATTTATTTTCTTTGGATTACAGAGGCATCTGGAACCATCATGAATACAAAAGACACGCACACTATTTACACACTATCAAGTAATTCGGTTAAAGAAGTTTACGAGTTTGTTAATAAAAATTAATTAACGGTTGCATTAGTTGAATAACGATTTCAGCGATCGGGCGCGATTGTGGAAGAAGCGTCTCTGTTCTTATTAAACTCCCATGAAAGAACGTAATCATCTTTCATTTTCTGTGGTGTAGTGTTGATTTTAAGCGACAAGGATGGCTAACGGGTGAAAGAGTTAAACAATGTGTTGTAGTTGCGGCATCTTTTTCTTTTTGTGCTAACGGGGGAGGGTAGTTTAAGGTGAGAATAGGGGTGTAAAATGAAGAAAGTAATAATATTCAATATAATATTTTGTCTACTTGTTATTTTTATTTGTAATACATATTATGATTCTAAATCGAGAAGTGCTGTTGCATATAATTATGCAGCAAGCTATGTTGAAACAAATTACGAAATAAGTAGAGAGAACATACAAGCTGTGGAAATTAATTACCGTAGAGGTATGGGGTTATTTGAAATTCTTCTTGAGGATATATCAACAAAGGAAATTTTCTCGTTTACAGTAGACATTAGAAAAGATTATTCATTGTTCTACTTTGAGGACCATACCAAAATTCATGGGAAGAATTGACGACGTCCAATAAAATAGGCTTATTTAATTAAACCAGCTAATAGATTGTCAATAAAAATCTTTTAAATTAATAAACACTTCATGCTATACTAAAAAGCGCAACCCA
>NZ_JBEGDG010000053.1:0-2235 GCF_040183165.1 Lysinibacillus zambalensis | reverse complement strand
TTTTCTTCACTTCTACTATAAAAAAATAGTAGCACAAACCATGGCCTTGGTTTGTACTACTAATGTTAGTATGTTTTATTTTTGAGTAATGCGCTCGAAAAACGCTTTTGTTTTTTCTATATCCGTTACATGTCGATTGCATGTTTGGCTATCTGCGCAAATGTAATTGCTATAATTCGTGAACGTTCCAACGACTTGCCCTTTTACAGAAGTAGTAAATAGGCCAACTTCAGAATGGCGGTTACATAGTGCACATATTCCTTTCATTGTATTGTGAGAGAAAGTTCCTTTAATCGCTTTTAGCTGTTCATCTTGTTCCAATACGACATATTTTCGATGTGTACCGGGATCATCCCAAGCTAAATAACAAATCTGCTGAAAGTCCATATCTTCAAGCTTTGGTAGCTTGAGCTTTTTTTCCTTTTTAAATAGGCTCTTCAGTGTGCTTGCAGTAACTGCTTTGAAAGGGATGACATATGGTTTTAAGCGCTCTAAATACGCTTCGCCATGAGCGCGATCTGTCACATTAAAAAGCTGTTCAATTAGCTGAGTTTCCGCAGTGGATAGCGCTAATTTTGCTGTAATTTCGCTTTCAACAATTCCATGTACGGCTAAGATAACGTTTTTATCCTTTGTCGTTGCAAGTGTTTGTATAATTTTATTCATTTGTTGCTCAAGTAAATGATAGTTTGCGACCGTTAAGAACGGCTGAATTGTTTGTTTTTCCATTTGAATTCACTCCTAAATAGTAGGCTTTTAATAAAGGTTACTGGCCTAAAGAGATCATTCAATTTATGTTAATTGCGTTAACTTTTCTAGACCTCTTTGACCTGTAAAGTGTTTGGTCTAGAGCAAGCATTACAAAAGAATGCGTCCATTTCGATTCCTCCTTGAAATGAAATTCACCATTATTATAACATTTTTTAGTAATTATATAAAGTTAGAAAATTTAATTTATTCAAATGATAAAAAATGGTATAATAGTTTAATATTTGTTCGTTGCTGATAGTTGTGGATGACATTTTGAAAGACGCATGTCGTGTGTATAGGTTGATTGGAGTGGAGATTGGACGCCTACAAAAAAGTGCCCAGTGAAACGGAAAATACCCTACACAATAAGGTGGTGAACTTGAATTTGAAAGGGGGAATTTTTATGAAACAGGTTATAGGTCATGAAAATTTATATGTTTGGAGAGGGATTGTTAGTAACTAACATGGGATGTTTAGTGCTAATAGACCTTCCGAATTCTTAACCTATTGAAACTCTAGGAGGACTATTATGCTAAGTCAACAAGGATTTAATTTATGGGCTGATGGTTACGATCAAACGGTTCAGCTAAGTGAAGAAAGCAATCAATATCCATTTGCAGGATATAAAGAAGTATTAAATACGATTTTTAATGAGGTCATGCACATTCCAAAGTCCACTGTATTAGACATTGGATTTGGCACTGGGGTGTTAACGGCGAAACTTTATGACAACGGGCATATAATCAATGGATTCGATTTCTCTTCGAAAATGATCGAAATCGCCAAAGAAAAAATGCCTGATGCAAACTTAATGGAGTGGGATTTGTCAAAAGGGCTGCCAACAGCACTTCTTCATCAAGAATATGACGCTATTATTAGCACCTATGCGTTGCATCATTTTACTGATGAAATGAAGGTGCAATACATTAAAGAATTATTGCAACATCTAACACCTGAAGGCAAAATTTTTATCGGTGATATCGCGTTTCATACAAGAGCGGACCTTGAAAAATGCCGTGAAGAAAGTATTGGCTATTGGGGTGATGATGAAATTTACTTTGTCCATGAGGAGATAAGTTCCTTGTTAAAAGGAGTATGCCAATTAGAATTTTACCCGATCTCGCATTGTGGTGGGGTTTTTGTTCTTTCAAATTTTGCGTAGGAAGATGCTTAAATGATTATTTCTGATTATATATATGGTGATTTTGAGATAGAGAATGTGCTAGAGGAACTTATTGAGAGTAAGCCAATGCAAAGGTTAAAGGGTATTCATCACTGTGTGTTTGTGAAGATTCTTTGAGTTTTTCGATAAATGATGAAAAAGTTTCGATAAATTAAATAAAACTCTCGATAAATCCACAATATTCGTCGATAAGTCTAGTGTTCTTCTCGATAAAACGACTGAAAGGGCTGGGACATAACTAGCTTCAATTAGTGAGAAATCCGAATTTGAATGCATTCAAATTCGGATTTCTCTATTTTTTA
>NZ_JBEGDG010000052.1:0-2797 GCF_040183165.1 Lysinibacillus zambalensis | reverse complement strand
GTGCATTGAATGTTTCAAACATTTTGGTTAAGTCCTCGATCGATTAGTATTCGTCAGCTCCATGTGTCACCACACTTCCACCTCGAACCTATCTACCTCATCGTCTTTGAGGGATCTTACTTACTTGCGTAATGGGAAATCTCATCTTGAGGGGGGCTTCATGCTTAGATGCTTTCAGCACTTATCCCGTCCACACATAGCTACCCAGCGATGCCTTTGGCAAGACAACTGGTACACCAGCGGTGTGTCCATCCCGGTCCTCTCGTACTAAGGACAGCTCCTCTCAAATTTCCTACGCCCACGACGGATAGGGACCGAACTGTCTCACGACGTTCTGAACCCAGCTCGCGTACCGCTTTAATGGGCGAACAGCCCAACCCTTGGGACCGACTACAGCCCCAGGATGCGATGAGCCGACATCGAGGTGCCAAACCTCCCCGTCGATGTGGACTCTTGGGGGAGATAAGCCTGTTATCCCCGGGGTAGCTTTTATCCGTTGAGCGATGGCCCTTCCATGCGGAACCACCGGATCACTAAGCCCGTCTTTCGACCCTGCTCGACTTGTAGGTCTCGCAGTCAAGCTCCCTTGTGCCTTTACACTCTACGAATGATTTCCAACCATTCTGAGGGAACCTTTGGGCGCCTCCGTTACCTTTTAGGAGGCGACCGCCCCAGTCAAACTGTCCGCCTGACACTGTCTCCTGCCCCGCTAAGGGGCATGGGTTAGAATTTCAATACAACCAGGGTAGTATCCCACCGACGCCTCCTTCGAAGCTGGCGCTCCGAGATCTCTGGCTCCTACCTATCCTGTACAAGTTGTACCAAAATTCAATATCAGGCTACAGTAAAGCTCCACGGGGTCTTTCCGTCCTGTCGCGGGTAACCTGCATCTTCACAGGTACTATAATTTCACCGAGTCTCTCGTTGAGACAGTGCCCAGATCGTTACGCCTTTCGTGCGGGTCGGAACTTACCCGACAAGGAATTTCGCTACCTTAGGACCGTTATAGTTACGGCCGCCGTTTACTGGGGCTTCAATTCGCAGCTTCGCTTGCGCTAACCACTCCTCTTAACCTTCCAGCACCGGGCAGGCGTCAGCCCCTATACGTCACCTTACGGTTTTGCAGAGACCTGTGTTTTTGCTAAACAGTCGCCTGGGCCTATTCACTGCGGCTCTCATGCGCTTGCACGCTCAAGAGCACCCCTTCTCCCGAAGTTACGGGGTCATTTTGCCGAGTTCCTTAACGAGAGTTCTCTCGCACACCTTAGGATTCTCTCCTCGACTACCTGTGTCGGTTTGCGGTACGGGCACCTCTCACCTCGATAGAGGCTTTTCTTGGCAGTGTGAAATCAGGAACTTCGTCCATACGGACTCGCCATCACAGCTCAACGTTACAGTGTGCGGATTTGCCTACACACACGCCTTACTGCTTGGACGCGCATATCCAACAGCGCGCTTACCCTATCCTACTGCGTCCCCCCATTTCTCAAACGGTGAGGAGGTGGTACAGGAATATCAACCTGTTGTCCATCGCCTACGCCTATCGGCCTCGGCTTAGGTCCCGACTAACCCTGAGCGGACGAGCCTTCCTCAGGAAACCTTAGTCATACGGTGGACGGGATTCTCACCCGTCTTTCGCTACTCATACCGGCATTCTCACTTCTAAGCGCTCCACCAGTCCTTCCGATCTGACTTCAACGCACTTAGAACGCTCTCCTACCACTGACATCGTAGATGTCAATCCACAGCTTCGGTGAATCGTTTAGCCCCGATACATTTTCGGCGCAGCGTCACTCGACCAGTGAGCTATTACGCACTCTTTAAATGATGGCTGCTTCTAAGCCAACATCCTGGTTGTCTGTGCAACGCCACATCCTTTTCCACTTAACGATTACTTTGGGACCTTAGCTGGTGGTCTGGGCTGTTTCCCTTTTGACTACGGATCTTATCACTCGCAGTCTGACTCCCGTGTATAAATATCTGGCATTCGGAGTTTGTCTGAATTCGGTAAACCGGGATGGCCCCCTAGTCCAAACAGTGCTCTACCTCCAGTATTCTCATCACGAGGCTAGCCCTAAAGCTATTTCGGAGAGAACCAGCTATCTCCAAGTTCGATTGGAATTTCTCCGCTACCCACACCTCATCCCCGCACTTTTCAACGTGCGTGGGTTCGGGCCTCCAGTAAGTGTTACCTCACCTTCACCCTGGACATGGGTAGATCACCTGGTTTCGGGTCTACGACCACGTACTAATTCGCCCTATTCAGACTCGCTTTCGCTGCGGCTCCGCCTTCTAAAGCTTAACCTCGCACGTAATCGTAACTCGCCGGTTCATTCTACAAAAGGCACGCTATCACCCATTAACGGGCTCTAACTACTTGTAGGCACACGGTTTCAGGATCTCTTTCACTCCCCTTCCGGGGTGCTTTTCACCTTTCCCTCACGGTACTGGTTCACTATCGGTCACTAGGTAGTATTTAGCCTTGGGAGATGGTCCTCCCAGATTCCGACGGAATTTCACGTGTTCCGCCGTACTCAGGATCCACTCAGGAGAGAACGAACTTTCGACTACAGGGCTTTTACCTGCTCTGGCGGACCTTTCCAAGTCGCTTCATCTAACTCGCTCTTTTGTAACTCCGTATAGAGTGTCCTACAACCCCAAGAGGCAAGCCTCTTGGTTTGGGCTCTTCCCGTTTCGCTCGCCGCTACTCAGGGAATCGATTTTTCTTTCTCTTCCTCCAGGTACTTAGATGTTTCAGTTCCCTGGGTCTGCCTTCAAGACGCTATGTATTCACGTC
>NZ_JBEGDG010000051.1:0-4620 GCF_040183165.1 Lysinibacillus zambalensis | reverse complement strand
TTTCGTTCACTAACTCGAGGTTAGTTACTAAAAACTTTATTGATTACGTTTTGCTTGTTCAGTTTTCAAGGTTCATTTATAATCATTATCTCTTTTGTTAAGAGTTAACTTTTATATAATAACATGTTTTATACATAATGTCAAACAGTTATTTTATTTTTATATTGTTCTAGTTGCATGTTCATCAGCAACTTTTATATAATACCATCTACCTCATAGGACGTCAATAGTATTAATACATTTTTTTAAAAGTTTTATAGTTTATATCTCGGCCATGCTTTTAAAAATTGAATCGTACGGTTTCTTCCAATTTCTAAAAGTGTTTCTTTAGTCTCTTCGTCTAAATCAAATTGTGTAGCGCTATAATCATCAACAGGAATAAAAATAATATCTCTTTCATGTCGTCTTGAGATATATCTTTCATCATGAGCATCTTTCATAGTAGAAAATAAAGCTTCAAATAAATTTAATCCATTTTTTATTTCATGTGGGTGTTGCTCTTCTCTACGTCTACTCAATTTAAGTCCAATAATCGGTCGCACTTTACGTCCTTCTCTATCATCAAATACCCACAACGGAAAATTACTTAATACACCGCCATCTACAATAACTGAATCTCCTTTTCCTGTTTTTAATGTAACGGGTTCAAAGAAAAATGGTATACCACAACTCATACGTAAAGCACACGCAACCGAAAAATTTTTAGCATCAATATGATAGTTTTGTAAATCATCCGGTAACACAATCATTCTGCCATTTGTTAAATCTGAGGCCACTAATTTTAACGAATCTCTGGGTAAATCTCCGAATGTATAAACGCCTTTTGCTGCTAATTTCTGAAAAAACCATTTTTCTAACGCTTTTCCTTTATATAAACCTAAATGGTGATAAACATTAACCCACTTCATAAATGGGAATGGTAAGATTGTTTTCCTTGGATCTAATAATGAAGGTACATCCAACTCTTCTAGCATAGTCTGGATTTCTTTTCCGCTATATCCTGCAGCAATAAAAGCAGCTAATATAGCCCCGGCACTAGTTCCAGCTACCCGTTTAAAGCGAAAATTCTCAGCTTCTAGTACTTGATACGCCCCAACAAGTGCAAACCCCTTCAAACCGCCACCAGAAAAAACACCATCAATCCACAAAATTTCCTCTCCTTTTTAAGATAATCGTTACATTATATAAAGAGTTATATACAATTAGAACGAACTCAATGAGTATTTTGTCGAATTTACAAATGACTTTGATACTGGCATACGGATCTAAAAATAGTAAAAGGATTAGCTCTATTCAAGTTAGAGCTAATCCTTTTAACTTAGTTAATGTTATTGCTTAGATTACTTAATTTTAAAATGTGAAATTTGACCTTTCAAGTTTTCAACCATATCATTTACTTGATTAGCTGTTCCTAGCATTTCTTCCATAAAAGCAGATTGCTCTTGCATAGTTGAAGCAATATTTTGGGTACCTGCTGATGTTTGCTCCAATGATTGCACAGTTGTTTCAGTAGTCCCTAATACTTGTTCAGAGCTTGCTGATATTTGTTCTACTGTTGAAGCAATTGATTGCGTTCGCATACTAATGTTTGAAATTAGAGATGAGATTTTTTGGAAAGTATCTCCAGCCAATCTTATTGCGACAGTCTCTTGATCAATTTCATCTACTACTCTCGTAATAGCTTCAACCGATTCATTAGAATTATTTTGCATTTCAGAGATTAATTTAGTTATGTCATTAGCAGATTGGGCAGATTGTTCTGCTAAATGTCTTATTTCATCTGCGACAACAGCAAACCCTTTTCCGTATTCACCTGCACGAGCAGCCTCAATAGCTGCATTTAGTGCTAGTAAATTAATTTGATCTGAAATACTTGTAATTACATTTGTAATTTGTCCTACTTCTTTAGAACGTTGATGCATTTGTTCAGTCATTTGCATAGAGGCTTTTGAAAGCTCGTTAATTGAGTCAATTCCTTGTACGGATTGTTGAATGACATTATTACCTTGATTGGATTCTTCAGATGTCTTTATAGATTCATCAGAGACGTTTGTAGTAGATTCTGTAATTTCTACTATCCCCTCTGATATTTCTCTAATCGCAATTTGATTTTGAATAGCCCCAGTTGTTACCATTTCGCTACTTACTGAAACTTCCTGAATTGCTGCTGATACCTGATTAGCCATTTCTGTCACTTGCTCTATACTTTGAGTCAATTCTTTAGACCCGTTTGCTACATAGTCTGCTGTTGCGGAAACATGGCCTATAACTTCTTTTAGCTGTACTTGCATACTATTAAAGCTTGATGCAAGTTGACCAATTTCATCATTACTTGTATTTTTTATTTCCTGTGTTAAATCACCAGCTGCAATTACTTTAGTATAATCTACAAGTTCATTTAACGGTTTAGATATTCTTTTAGCAGTGAAATATGCTAGTATACCACTTACCACAATAAATATAAGTGCTAATAATACACATACTTTTATTAATAAATTTTCTAGATCAACTATAAAATCTGCATCTTCATCTAATCCTAAGACAGAATCTGTTCCTTGAACTTGTAAAAATGTAGACTTATGAGCGCCGTAATCATCTTTATAAATATCACTTGTAACCATTTTAGTTGTACCTAGCGCTGCTTTTTGTTCATCTGTAAACGCTAGTGGTGATAAATACTTATCGTCATTACCTAAAAATAAAATGACTTCTTTATTATCTACTTTACTCATAATATACACATTTTCTAATTCATTCTTTTCTTGAAATGCATTTCCTCTAGACAATAGTTCTTGATATGCACTTTTGTTTGTTTTAGCACTATTGATTAATTCTTTATCAAATAACTCATCAAAATCCTCCATTTTCATTGTTAAGCTCTCTTCAAACTGAGGAACAATATACCCTTCAATTAAACGATCAGCTACAATAAAGATGGCTAAGCTAAAAATTGTGCTTATAACAACAATAGGCATTAATACGTTTAATAATATTTTCTTTCTAATTGTCATACCTTTAAACATCATTAAAGCTCCTAACTGAAATAGAAAAATTAGTAATTATTATACAAATACTAATTCTTCTAACGCTATATATTGATTCAGATCTAAATTCAATAACCTTATATTTTCATTTAAATCTGGTGACTTATGAAAGATTACAGCAAAAGTAGAGCTTTCATTTACTTTCATTGGTCGGTATTCTAAAATTTCACCAAAGTTTAGTTTAAACGCTTCATGATTAATAGATACAACTTGCTTATAATCAATAGAAGCATCTACTTCAGCACAACAAAAACTATAAATTGAATCATCCATTTGATTAACTATATTTTCCCAATCAGGCTTTTCTTGTTTAAAAAAGTACTCACATGCATTTACACCATATGCATGAACGCCAAGTTCATTTGTACCGATACCAGCAAATCTAAGTGGATTTACTTCAATAGGAACAATCTGTTCATCATTATCGATGCGAATTTCAATATGTATTGGGGCAGACTTTAAAGCGAAGAACGATGAAATAGTTTTTAAAAACTCTTGAATTTTGTTGAGGGATTCATTTATTACTTGCTTACTCGTATAGTAAATCCTATCGCTCATGTCTTTCTCATGCCTAAACATTCTTTTAAAAAGATTTAGGATAACAGGTTCCCCATCTCCTGTAAAATATACGTCAACAGCGTATTCATCACCTTCAATTAATTTTTCAATTATAAATGATTGATTATTAATAACTTCGATTGGATACTCCGAACTTGTAACTTCCATTTCAAACTTAAGTTGTTTAATAGTTTCTTTATATTCTTCTACCTTATCAATACGATGTACACCTATACTTGAATATCCTATAACAGGCTTAACAATAATAGGGAAAGGTAGGGCACTAGGATCTAATTCTTCTAATTCTTTTAGAGAAACTTCTGTGAAAAAGAAATTTTTATAATGTCTACTTAATGTTTTCCTGAAAGTAACTTTATTTTTCAAAATATCTGTAACAGTTGTTAAATAGTGATTAGGCGCATATTTTGATAAAATATTAAGTCCATTTTCAGAGTTAAAGAGAATTGGAGAATTCCCCTTCTCTAATTCAATCAACAAATCGTCTACCTTTTTTAAATTTATAGTAGATTCATTTGGTATAAAAACTTCATTTAATTTGATTACCGGAATTTTATTCTTACTAATTGTGTCCGCTAATAATTCCGAAACATAAGGTCTATCTAGTATTATCAATATTTACACTCCTATCTATATATTTTTTACATATCTATATCCTAATAGTATGTAAAAATAACCATTACCTATTTTAATATATAATACCTATAAAAGCCATAATATTACCTTTTAATACTATGGGTAATTTTACATCGAAATTAATATGAAAGCATAATGAAATATCTAAATACCAATGAGTATATTTGACTATACAAAGATTAACTTTTGCTAAAGTAAATAATTAAAAAATCGAGAAACTTAAATTAGCTTCTCGATTTTTTACTATTGGTTAAATACTATTTGTTTAATTTTATAAAAAAAACAGCCAGCACACAGCTGACTGTCTAAATTGCCTAGCGACGTCCTACTCTCACAGGGGGAAGCCCCCAACTACCATCGGCGC
>NZ_JBEGDG010000050.1:0-4858 GCF_040183165.1 Lysinibacillus zambalensis | reverse complement strand
AGTCGGCTTTTCTTCACTTCTACTATAAAAAAATAGTAGCACAAACCATGGCCTTGGTTTGTACTACTAATGTTAGTGTGTTTTAATCTTTATTAAATCCATTAAATAACACAAAAGACTTGTAATACTGTTGTTTCTTTATTTTTATATTATTGTTGGTTAAAACACACTTCTTTATTATATCTTAATATTTACGTTCTTCTTCTTCATCATCTAGTATATGATTAAAAAAGTCAGAAAAATTCTCCCATACATCTGGCTCGGAAATAAAATCTTGCTCCTCTAATTTAGTTATTTCTACAGAATCTAGCCAAATGATTGATGGTTTGTTTTCTGTATCCATAACAATAATACTTTCATCTTGTTCAGCAATAACAACAAATCTACTCGGTAAACCAACGGCCTCTCTAATTCTCAAAGTTTCTCCAATAAGATTTGTTGAATCAGAAAATAAAAAAGAATGTATATTTTTCCCTCCAACATCTCCTCCACTGTAGAAACTAGATACTTCACGAAAATCATTAGGTAGTTTTATTTGAAGATCATATTCGATTTTATCCAAGTAATCTTTAGAAATTCCATCAATATCGTATAAAGCTCTATATTTATTTAGCAATTCATTCATATCATTCATTATATCTCCACCTCTTCTAAAAATTTATGATTTACATCGGGTTTTCCAATATTCTCGTGTATCGACACCAAATTTCGACCTATTTATCGGATAATTAGGATGTGGTTTATTTCTCCCAAATTGACTATGCAATATATCTTGCCCATACTTTCCTACACCATGATAACGAGTACTTGCTTCTACTAATGCTCCTCTCGAATCTTGACCTAAATGATGTAATGTTGCAAAACTACCATCAGATAGTTGTGGTGCTTTTCCGTATTTATTTGCCGCATCCCTATTTGTCATACCAATATACTTTTTATCTCCTGCACTTCTAATTTTATCCCAATTAATATCATCTCTTTGATACACATCATATGTTTGTCTAGTTCCCTTTGGTCTTGTTGCAGTCCAAATAACTTTTTTCCAATTTATCAAGCCAAACGGATCCAGCTCTATGAGAGGGTCACTAACATATCCATATAACGTTGGATTATTCCCCGCTAGCCTAATAGGGTCTTGTTGTGTGTAAATCCCCTCACTTGGTGAGTAATATCGGAATCTGTTGTAATATAATCCAATTTCCACGTCTTCATACTGCCCTTGATAACGGAATGGAATGAGATCCTTTTCACCTGCAAATTCTATTACTCGCCCATAAATATCAAGCTCAGCCGACCAAACCTTATTACCATCATCATCATAAGCTTCGACAGGCGTTCCAAGATAATCACTAATAATACTGTAATTACCTTCATCCGTAATTTTAGCAGACGGTACGAACCCATCTTTAAATACCCATGTGACTAGATTGTCTGGTATTTCAGACTTGTTCTGTGAAGAATACTCCTCTAGGTTTTCAAATTCCCCTGAATCTTCCTCCGAGAAATACTCATGTAGGATAGTATTCCCATCCCATACGAATCTCATAGTTTTCTCGTCAGAACTCTTCTCTATTCGTCTACCTAGCGAGTCATACTTGAAAGTAACTTCTGTGTTGTCTGGTTTGATGACCTTCGACATCATACCATTGCCATAGTACTCGTACTTCCACGTATCACCATTCTTCTCAACTTTCTGAATCAGATTACCTTCATCATCATAAGAGAATGTTGCCTCTTTCGTTTCAAGCAATCTGCTTCCGGCACCATAGACACGATCTGTCTTTTCTTTCGTTTCATACAAATTCCCGACATCATCGACACTGCGGTGTAAGAAATCAAATTGACCGCCTTGATTGGACCAAACGAGGTTACTGAATTCATCGTAACCATAGGTAACTTTTACACCTGTTAACTCGTTTACCATGCTTCGTAAGCGATGATTAACGTCCCAATTATACACGCGTCTTCGGGTATGACGGTTTTGACTACTTATTCGATGGTGTGTCGGTCTACCTGTTACATCATACTGCCATTCGCTGATGACATCCCCAGGTAGGATTCTCTCAATTTCTTGTCCGAGTTCATTGTACTGCATGGATGCTGTCCAATGTTCTTGCTCTGAGTGTGAAGCTGAGATTTGTGACACATTGCCCATTTCATTACGAGCGACATCAATTTTTGCACCTAAGCTACTCGTAATCTGTGAACGGTTGCCTAATTCATCATAGCTACTCGCAATCCAATGGTCATTTTGCCATTCCTTGATTACTTGTCCAGATGGGTCTCGCTCCAGCTTTACTTTCACATGCTCATTTTCAGTCTCCATCAACAAACCATTTTTGTCATAGCCAAACTCTTCCCAGGTGTCATCATAATAATCAGCTCGAATGACATTCCCTAAATTATCATGCTGATACGCTGTCCATCGATCCTCAGGACGTTGAATTCTTTGAACTAATCCTGCCAAACTTCGCTCATACGTTCTTTCCATCTCATCAAAGCCGATTTCCTTGATGATATTTCCTTTCGTATCGCGTTCAAACTGATACGTTTCGCCTTTTTCATTGATGACAGCGGTTAACTGCTCCTCTGTATCATAAGTGAATTTAACTTTCTTTCCACCTTGTTCTCGAGATATCAAACTGCCAAACATGGTGTAATCAAAGGCTACTTGCGTATGGTTATCTTTCGCCAAAACAATATCGTCATAGGCATTGTACTTTAATTGAACGTCGTTACCATCTGATAGATTTGCACGTACAAGACGATTTAAGTTATCATAACGGAACTTTTCTGTGGCACCAAGTGGATTTGTCGTTGTTGTGCAGTTACCACGACGGTCATACGTCCAGGTTGAACTTGTCCCGTCTGGCAATGTTACTTGACTCAGGTTCAAATCAGCATCATAAGCTAAGCTTACCATATGACCTTGCGCATTTGTCACCGTTTCGATTAAATATTTCTCATTATAGGAAAATTCAGTCTTTGTGCCATCTTCTAAAATATTTGCCTGTAATGTACCGTCTTTATTATAAATCCACTGACGACTGCCACCCTCTGCGTTAACTGCCTGAATCAGTCTATCTTTTTCATCATATTGAGCCGATAAGGTACTGCCATCTGCACGAGTAATCGTCACTGGGTTTGCCCACTCATCATAGCTATATGTCGTCACATGTCCATCTTCATCAACTGTTTGGAGTAATTCAAAGTCCTCATTATATTGATAACTGACTTCACTACCATCTGGATGAACAATTTTCGTACAGAGATTATCTTCGTTATAATAGTAATAAGTCTTATGACCTAAACTATTCGTAATTTCGTTATAGCCCTCGTGATAAGAAAGCTCATAAGCAAGGACATTGCCATCTCCCCATGTCTTGATGCATCGTGCACCTGTAGTTGGGCCATCATAGCGCCAGAAGAAGCTATTTTTATTGCGATCTGTTTTTTGCATCATCAAATGATTAACATATTTTAAATGCGTACTTTGCCCTAACGCATCTTGGATTTCGATTAAATCTTGTCCATCATTGTAATCATAGCGAACTAAGACTTCACGACTCATCTGGTTACGTAGGGCGACTTCTGTCATTCTGCCTACCTCATTGGTCGTAACTTCAAGCACTCTACCAACACTGTCTATTACTTGGGAAAGGAACCCTTTAAGGTTATAGGCAAATTGAATATGATGCGCTTGCTCATTTCTTACTTCTTTTAATCGGTATGTTGTTTCTGTTATTTGTTCAAATACATAAATCAATCGTGTATCATGCTCAAATAGATGATACTCCTCACCTGTATTTGTTAAGGTCATTCTTTCTCGTTTGTTAAAATACGGCAAGTTTATTGGTAAAATTGGAAATCCTATCGCGCGACCATCCGTTACAACTATCCCAATCAGGTCTTCTTCTTCAAAAATTTCTAAGGCTAGATCATATGTAAAGTGCATACCATGACCTGATAAGCCAACCCGACTACTATCACTGTACCAAGCGCGTTCCCATGAAAGGGGGATAGGTCCAGGTAGTTCAAAGTCGATACCTTCATAAATCATACGCCCGGTAATTGTATCAACAGGATCTGAACATGTATTGGAATTTTTTTTACTTTGCCCATTTGTACACTTTTGCTTCTTTGATCCTTTACGATTAAATTTCTTTAGTGCGTCCTTGGCCATATCCTTCATACCATCTAATACCTTCGACACACCGAGCAATTCATCCATGGATGAGACAACTTTATCTGCTGCCGTCTTCACGGCCTTAGATCCTTTGTTGGCTAGCGCCGATACTGTATCTAGCGTTTTAGATACTTTTGCGTAAGCTGCTTTCATCCCTTTTATTGCTTTGGATGCATCCACTGCTTTATCTGCAGCTTTTGCGGCTGTAATTGCTTTATCTGCAGCTTTTGCCGCTTTACCGGCCTTATAGGCTGTTTTGGCTGCATCACCAACTATCGGGACCGCCCCAACTATGTTCATGGCTGCCCCCATGTAGTCTCCTCTTGCCAAGCTAATTCCTGCATTCGCAATATCTGCAAATGTTCCTATGACAGGAATAAACCCAGCGATATCCAGCGCAGTACTTACGCCATCTACTAAACTACTAAACCAGCCTTTCTTCTCTTTCTTCTCTTCTGCCTTTTGAGGGAAGATTAAGTCAACTTTACTCATTGCTTCGATTGCTTCTTCATTTAGCTTCGGCGGCTGGCTCTTCTTCTCTATACCTTCTTGTTCAATGAGCGTACTAATTAATTGTGTGTCAGCGGCCATAATCACATGACTTTGTTCCTTCGCTGATATCGCAATCCATTCTTCCGCTTCTACGGCAAGCTCTTTCATGCCACTAATTTC